>CANQOI010000005.1 GCA_947625435.1 uncultured Clostridia bacterium
CTGTCCTCCTCGCGGTCTTTGCCCGGTTATTTTACGGGTACTGCGCCCGCCTGCGAGATAAGCTGGGCTGCCTCGTCTGATGTCACAAAGTCAAAGAATTTCCGTGCCGCATCGGAAAGCTCCACGCCGTTCTTTGTTACCAGCACGAACGGACGCTGAATCACATAGCTGCCGTCTTTGACTGTCGCTTCACCGGGCGAAACACCGCCAACTGAGAGAGCCTTAACTTGATCGCTTACAGCGGCAAGAGAGGCATATCCGATCGCGTCCGGGTTACGGGAAACGGTGGTGATCACATCGCCGGTCGATGTAAGCTCCTGGCGGTACTTACAGGCGTTCTCCGTACCCGTAATGGATTCAAAGCCGTCTCTTGTCCCGCTGCCTGCTTCACGTCCTATCACAACGATCTCAGCGTCATTTCCGCCGACCTCGGACCAATTGGTGATTTCCCCTGTATATATTTTGGCGATCGTCTCCATGTCGAGATCGTTTACTGCGTTTTCCGGATTCACAATGACGGCAATCCCGTCACATGCAAGAACAGTTTCCGAAAGACCGTCTGCCTTTTCTTCTTCTTTCAGGCTGCGGCTGGAAAGGCCGATATCGCAGCGACCTTCCTTGACAGCCTGAATACCGGAACCGGAGCCGGTGGGATTATAAGTAAAAGTCATGCCGCTGTACTTTTCCTGAAATGCTTCTCCCAGAACGCCGATCACTTCCTCCATTGAGGTAGATCCGTCAGTGGAAACCGTCCCGTCCTTTTGCGAAGCCCGGCAGCCTGCAAGCGCCGGTACCGCCAATGCAACTGCAAGGATCAATGTCAAAAGTTTCTTCATTATAAGATTCTCCTTTGCGTTTATTACCCTTTTGGGTACAGCTATATGATAGCCCCCGCAAAATCAAATCCGTTATCTGCTTCATGTAAAATTGATGTAAAATCGATCTGAGAAAAAATCTGTTTATCTTATTTGTTGATCTTACCGGAGGAAAGGACCTCTGCGAGGAAGCTCTCGGCCGTATCGGCGCGCTTGCTCATTCTTGCTATCGCAATGTACATGGTCTGTCTTTCGCTGTCGTACCTCTTATTGATATTCATACCGTCAAAGAATGAATTGTCGCTTATTTCAACAGCGTACACACCTGACTCTGCGTTATCGTCCTCCTCACCGCTGTTTTCATAGTAATAAAGGTCCGATTCATCAATGCTGAATTCTCCGCCGTGCCTTGCGAGTATGTCGTCAAGCTTCATAAAAACGAGCTGATCCACATAAACATCGAGATTTTCCTTATCAATGATCACGATGTCGATGACTCCGGTCGTAAATTCACTCCTGAACTGTACTGCCGCGCTTTTTGCGCTCGAATCAAGAAGAGTCGTCTCACCGTCCACGACCGTAAAATACGATACGAACGGTGAATCGGAGATCTCGGATCTTTCTGCGATCTGTCTGTCTATATAATCGTCGGCCGATTCCGACATTCCCGGTTCAAAAGCGCCTACAAATTTTATATACAGATCTTCTCTCTTTGAATCTTTTATCTGAAGGTATGTAAGTATCCCTATTATAAATACAAGTATCACTCCGCATATGATGAGCTTGTACGAATCGATATATGCAGAAAATCTTTGAAAAGCCCTCCTTATGCGGTACGGTATGATATTGCCGGGATCCGGGTCCCCGCCATCCCAGGGTTTTCCCGCGATATCGTAATATGCCTTCGTTATCCTGTTGTAATATTCCACATCCTCGTAAGTCGCACCGTATTCATCGCAGTGCTGTTTATACTGTCTCAGCAGAGCCCCGTATTTCTTTTCCACGAGCTCTCTGTCTGAATCTTCCGCGAGTCCGAGTACCGCATAGCTGCTCTGTTTTTCATTTACACTGTCATTTTCCATTCATTTACCTCCGGTCCGCGCAGAGCAATATTTCACGCCGACTTTCAACGTTTTTAGTTTACCACATAAATCTTTTAATTCCAACTTTCTGTCGTAAAAATAAGTCTGTTTTCTATCATAATTCAGGTTGACGTTTCACATGCTTGGTGTTACAATTTATCAGTAAGGTGTTAATTTGTAACACCTGTTTGTCAAAATGTATCATACCAAGGAGGTTTTTGAATGGCAACACCAATTATCATGCCAAGACAAGGGCAATCGGTTGAAAGCTGTATCATTTCAAACTGGGCCAAAAAGGTTGGAGACAGCGTTGCCGTTGGCGACACGTTATTTACTTATGAAACCGACAAGGCTACATTCGATGAAGAAGCAAAAGTCGAAGGTACCATGTTGGTTCATTTTTTTGAGGAGGGCGATGATGTTCCGTGCCTCACTAACGTATGCGTGATCGGTAATCAGGGCGAGGATTACTCCGCTTTTGCGCCCGGCGGCGCTGCTGCGAAGGAAGACAGTGCAGAAGCCGCTCCGCAGGTCGCTGCACCTGTTCAGGCGGCGCCCGCACCTTCGGCAAACGTACCGAAGTCAAATGCAAATCCCGTCATAATGCCCCGTCAGGGACAGTCTGTGGAAAGCTGCATAATTTCAAAATGGAATGTAAAGGTCGGAGATCAGGTAAAGGAAGGAGACATGCTCTTTACCTACGAAACAGACAAAGCCACATTCGATGAAGAATCTAAGTTCAGCGGAACTGTACTCGCCATATTCTTTAAAGAGGGCGATGACGTTCCGTGCCTTACGAATGTATGCGTTATAGGCGCTCCGGGAGACGGATATGCGGAATTTGATCCCAACGGAGCTCCCGCGGCGGCAGAAGCGGCAAATACAGCAGCTCCCGCCGAAGCAGGTCACACAGAAGCAGCGGCAGCGGCTCAGAGCGCTCAGCCTTCAGCGGCTCCGGTGAATCACGGCGAAAAGTATTTTATATCTCCCAGAGCGAAGAACTACGCTGCGAGAACAGGTGTAAATCCGGCTTTTGTGGCAGGATCGGGTCCGTACGGCAGGATAGTTGAGAAAGACATTAAAGAATTTATAGCGGCAGGCGGAAATACCACATACGCGGCATCGGGCCTTGCAAAGGAAGGCATGAACGCCACCGGCTTTGCGGGAAAGATATCCTCGGCCGATCTCAGCGCTCCGGCAGCTGCCCCGGCGCCCGCGACAGCACAGGATGTTCAGAAGGCCGCGCCGGCACCTGCGCCTGCAGCTTCCGATGCGGAATACGAGGATGTAAAGATACCGAACATACGCAAGGTCATATCAAGATCCATGCATACCTCCCTTTCCACAATGGCGCAGCTGACTCTGAATTCCTCTTTCGATGCCACATCGATACTCGAGTTCAGAAAGCAGCTTAAGGAGAACAAGGATAAGCTCGGTATCAACAATATCACCATTAACGACATAATCATATTTGCCGTTTCAAGAACGATACTCGCTCACAAGGATCTCAATGCCAACCTCATAGAAGACGGCACGGTCATGAGATATTTTAAGAACGCTCACATAGGTGTTGCGGTAGACACACCGAGAGGACTCATGGTTCCGACTCTCAGGGATGCCAACCTCAAATCTCTCAATGAAATTTCAATAGAGGCCAAGAAGCTTGCGACAGAAGCACAGGGCGGAACAATCAGCCCCGATCTTCTCAAAGGCGGCACATTCACGATAACAAATCTCGGCACGATGGGAATAGAGTCGTTCACGCCGGTGATAAATCCGCCTCAGACTGCTATACTCGGCGTAAATACGCTCGAGACACGCGTTAAGGCAGTAGGCGGAGAGATCAAGCCGTATCAGGCCATGACGCTCTCACTCACATTCGATCACAGGGCTCTTGACGGTGCCCCGGCTGCGAGATTTTTACAGGAACTGTGCAAGAATCTTGAAAATTTCACATTATTATTGATTAAATAAGAAAGAGGTGCATTTTAAATGGCATATGATCTGATAGTCATAGGCGGCGGCCCTGCGGGATATCTTGCAGCAGAGCGCGCGGGAGAAGCAGGACTTAACACGCTCCTCATAGAGAAAAGGTTCATAGGCGGCGTTTGCCTCAACGAGGGCTGCATACCTTCCAAGGCGCTCCTCTACTCCGCCAAAATATATGACGGAGCCGCCCACGGAGAGAAATACGGAGTTTCCGCCAAGGAACTGACACTTGATCATAATTTCGTGGTCGAGCGTAAAAATAAAGTTGTAAATACACTCGTGAGCGGTATCAAATCAAAGCTTAAGAAGAATAAGGTTACTGTCGTTATGGCAGAAGCTAAGATCACCGGCAGAACGGCAGAAGGTTTTACGGTAGCTGCAGGCGGAGAGACATATACAGGCTCCAAGCTCCTGGTAGCCACAGGCTCGGTTCCCGTTACTCCTCCGATACCCGGCGTTAAAGAAGGGCTTGAGTCCGGTTTTGTACTTACGAACCGTGAGATACTCGATCTTAAAGAGGTTCCCGAGAAGCTCACCATAATAGGCGGAGGCGTTATAGGTCTTGAGATGGCTTCATATTTCAACACAGCCGGATCAAAGGTCACCGTGGTTGAGATGATGGATAAGATAGCGGGCCCCATGGATCGTGAAATATCCGAAATACTCATGAAAAATTACCAGAAGAAGGGCGTGACATTTAACCTCGGATGCCGCGTAACGGGAGTTCAGCCCGGCAAGGTGCTTTACGAATCTGAGGGTAAGACGTATGAGGTTCCTTCAGACAAGGTCCTGCTCAGCATAGGACGCCGCGCGTTCACGGAGGGTCTCGGACTCGAAACGATAGGCGTAGAGACGGAAAGAGGCAAGATCAAGACTGACGAACACGGACGCACGAACATTGCGGGAGTATATGCGACAGGCGATGTCAACGGATATTCAATGCTTGCCCACACCGCTTACCGTGAGACTGAAGTGGCGATCAATGACATACTCGGGATCAAGGACTCCATGCGCTATAACGCTATACCTTCCGTGATTTATACTAATCCGGAGGTTGCAGGCGTCGGTGAGACAGAAGAAACAGCGAAAGCAAAAGGTATCGATTATGAGGTCGCCAAGCTTTCAATGATGTATTCCGGAAGATATGTTGCAGAAAACGAAGGCGGAGACGGAATAATCAAGGTTCTGGTCAACAAGAAGTACAGAAATGTGATAGGCGTTCATATGATAGGAAACTATTCATCCGAAATAATCTACGGCGCCGGCATACTTGTTGAGACTGAAATGCCTGTCAAAGACATTAAGAAGCTTGTATTCCCCCATCCTTCGGTATGTGAAGTAATACGCGAAGGCATATTTGAATTTGAATAATAAAAAAATAAAGAAAGAGGTAACAGTTTATGCCAAAATCACAATTTATCGATCAAAAAACTGTGCGTAAGAGCGGCTGGATCAAATATCAGGACACACCTGTAAACCAGTACAATAAGACGATTGAAGAGGAAAAGGCCAATTACTCTACAGAAGACTTTCTGCGCATTTACAGAGACATGTACATCATTCGCGAATTTGAGATGATGATAAACAGCATCAAGACGACGAGCGAATATAACGGTATTAAGTACAGCCATCCCGGACCGGCTCACCTTTCAATAGGACAGGAAGCGTCGGCTGTAGGTCAGGCATATCTTCTCGATACCAACGACTGGATATTCGGTTCGCACAGAAGTCACGGTGAAATACTTGCGAAAGGTCTTTCCGCGATCCAGAAGCTCAGCGACAAGGAGCTCATGGACATAATGGAAGGATATTTCGACGGCGCGGTCCTCAAGGTTGTTCAGAAGGATCAGGCGACCGTTAAAGAGCTTGCGATCGACTTCCTCGTATACGGAACACTCGCAGAGATATTCGCAAGAGAGACCGGCTTTCATAAGGGACTCGGCGGTTCTATGCACGCATTCTTCTGCCCCTTCGGAATTTATCCGAACAATGCTATAGTAGGCGGAAGCGCCACTATAGCTACCGGAAGCGCTCTGTTTAAGAAGGTAAACAGGAAGCCCGGAATAGTCATAGCAAACGTAGGCGACGGAGCTTTGGGACGCGGTCCTGTATGGGAAGCGATAGCATTTGCCACAATGGATCAGTATAAGAAGCTCTGGGAAGGCGACATGAAGGGCGGACTGCCTCTGATATTCAACTTCTACAACAACCAGTACGCTATGGGCGGTCAGACAAACGGAGAAACAATGGGTTATGAGATACTCGCGAGAATGGGCGCAGGAGTAAATCCCGAGCAGATGCATTCAGAGCGCGTTGACGGTTATAACCCGCTCGCAGTCATAGATGCTATACGCCGCAAGAAGGAAATACTCGCACAGAAGAAAGGGCCGGTTCTTCTTGATACTCTTACCTACAGAACGACAGGTCACTCACCTTCCGATGCTTCAAGCTACAGAACGAAGGAAGAGATCGACATGTGGTTTGAAGGCAATGCGGTTACGGAGTTTAAGAACAAGCTCATTGCCGCAAAGGTTGCCACAGCCGAAGAGATCGATAAGATCGGCAAGGAGTGCGTAGAGCTCATAACGAAGATATGCGCTATGGCTGTTGACACCGAGATCTCGCCGCGCATGGACTTCCTCAAGAATCCGCGCAGCATAGAAGATCTCATGTTCTCCAACCAGAAGATAGCCAAAATGGAAGATCGCGAGCCTGAGGTGCTTCTTAAGAAGGAAGACGATCCGAGAGTTCAGCAGATAGCAAAGAAGGAAAGATATGCTTTTGATAAGGACGGAAAGCCGTTCTCCAAGCTTAAGACATTCAATTACAGAGACGCTATCTTTGAGCCTATCATTGATAAATTCTATGAAGATCCTACGCTCATAGCTTACGGTGAAGAGAACAGAGACTGGGGCGGAGCTTTCGCGGTTTACAGAGGACTCACAGAAGCTCTTCCGTATCACAGACTTTTCAACTCGCCTATTTCCGAAGCTGCGATAGTAGGTACCGGCGTAGGTTATGCCATGAGCGGCGGCCGTGCCATAGTAGAGCTCATGTACTGCGACTTCTTAGGCTGTGCCGGCGATGAGATATTCAACCAGATGGCCAAGTGGCAGTCAATGAGTGCAGGCGTTCTTAAAATGCCTCTCGTTCTTCGTGTTTCCGTAGGTTCAAAATACGGTGCTCAGCACTCTCAGGACTGGACATCTCTTTGCGCTCACATACCCGGACTTAAGGTATGCTTCCCTGCTACACCTTACGATGCTAAGGGACTTATGACAAGTGCTCTTAACGGAACGGATCCTGTAGTATTCTTTGAGAGCCAGAGGATATACGATAAGGGCGAAGAATTCCATGAAGGCGGAGTTCCCGCAGGCAGCTATGAGATAGAGATCGGAGAGCCCGATATCAAGAAGGAAGGTAAAGATATAACGATACTCACGATAGGTGTTACGCTTTACAAGGCTCTCGAAGCTGCTAAGATACTTGAAGAGAAATACGGGATATCAGCGGAAGTCATAGACGCACGCTCACTCGTTCCTTTCAACTATGAAAAGGTTATAGAGTCGGTTAAGAAGACAGGAAAGATACTGCTCGCCAGCGACGCTTGCCAGCGCGGTTCGTTCCTCAATGATCTTGCCGAGAATATAACAGAGATGGCGTTTGATTATCTTGACGCGCCTCCGGTCATCGTAGGCGCCAAGAACTGGATTACTCCCGCTTACGAATTCGATCACGAATTCTTCCCGCAGGCTTCCTGGTTCCTCGATGCCATAAACGAGAAGATAATGCCTCTTAAAGGTCACGTTAATACGCCCAACATAAACTACACTACAAATGAGCGTCTGCGCATTTCAAAGAAAGGTGTATGATCATGCAGCAGGAGAGACGTCAGGCTATATTATCCACAATAGATGAATATGGTGAGATTTCTCTTGCGGAACTTTGTTCTTTGTTTCCCGACGTATCGTCCATGACGGTACGTCGGGATCTTACTGAATTAGAAGCCAGGGGCAGCATAATCAGGACAAAAGGCGGCGCCATAAGCGTGCGCAGTATAAATCCCTCCCTTTCATCAAAGGGAGAAGAAAACGAATATTCTTTAAGAGCCAGACTCAATATCGCTCAAAAAAAATCGATCGCAAAAAAGGCTCTGCAATTCGTGCAAAAAGACAGATCGATATATTTCGACGCCGGATCCACCATAATGGCTCTTGCCGAGCTCGTTCCGAATGACAATATGACAATAATAACCAACGGTATCAATGTGGCTCAGGCACTTGTATCGAATGCGAATATAAATGTAATGGTACCTGCGGGAAGTGTGAACCGCAATACTCTGTCGGTATCGGGAAGCGAATCGCTCGCTTTTATCGACAAGATAAATATAGAGCTCGCATTTATGTCTGCATCGGCTTTTTCACTTGAAGCCGGATTTACCGTGTCAAATATCAATGAAGCGGAACTCAAAAGAAAGGTCATATCCCGCGCAAAAAAAACCATCATGCTTCTTGATAACAGTAAGATCGGCAAAGATCTGCTGTTCACCCTTGCCGACATTGATCAAATCCATGTTCTAATCACTGACAGTCCGCTCTCTGAAGAGCTTTCCGAATTCATTCTCAAAAAAGGAATATCACTTATATACTGATCACTCTGTAAACATCTGAACTATTATCTTACCGTATACAGGGCTCGTATATACTCCTATTCCCGTCTTTTTGTATTCTCCCAATACATTTGCTTTATGACTTTCCGATCCCATCCACGCATAAAATGCACCGTCTACGGTCTGATTTCCGGCTATATTTTCGGCTGCCGACGTAAAAGGTATCCCGTATGCCTTGATCATTTCAAACGGAGATCCGTACGTAGGAGATTGATGTGAAAAGTAATTGTTTTTTACCATATCGACAGCTTTATCATATGCCGCTTTGCTCAGATCAGCACTGTATTCAAGCTCGCTCAGTGTATTCTGGGCACGTACATTATTTGTAAGACTCAGAAGTCTGTTTGCGTCGTCGCTTATATTATCCTGCGCATCCTGACCGGTTATACTCGGAGCATCTCCTTCCGGTATCTTCGGGTCATTTTTAGAATCATCGGTAACGATCGTGATATAATTTCCGCTCACAAAACCTATCTGTCCCGTACTGTAATCATATACCGCATACCATTCGCCGACACGACCGGCAATTTTAACAGCCTGCGATCGGCCTATCGAAGTAAGGACCTGAAATTCGGTGCCGGGGCCGCTGCGGAGACTGAGTCCCGAAACATTGACCGTAGCGTTTCCGGTTATATATTCAAACATATTATCCCCGTCATCGGACGCACCTGCCGGAGCGGTAATCAAAATGACCGTCATAGCAAATACTAACATCAAAGTACAGCATTTAACCTTGTTATTCATAACCGATTTACCTCCATTGTTTTTTATTCGGCAATGGATATTGTTTCCGATCGATCACAAATTATACACAGTGAAATGCTATCGTCATTCGAAGGAGACGGGAGCGGTGACGGTCTTATAAGGAAGGAGCCCGGATACAAATGCCGTATCGCCTGCGGCATCCTGCGCGGGTACAAGTGCGCATGCCCACAAAGCCTGATATCTGTACCCGTATTTTCTGTTTAAGGTCTCAATGCCGTATTTACCGTCACCTATGACAGGATGCCCCAAAAAGGCCATATGCGCCCTTATCTGATGAGTTCTGCCCGTGACCAGATTTATATCAGTTTCCGATATATTTCTCTTTTTATCGAAACTGACGGCTTTGATCTCGGTAGTTATCTCTTTTGAATATTTTCTCTTAGACGCATATATATAAACACGGCTCTCTCTGCTGTCCTTAAAATGCCACGCTTTATTTATGCCGACACAATCCGAGGCATCGCCGTAGAGCAGTGATCTGTATTGCTTTACGTAAACGTTTCTGTTAATGGCGTCTTTAATATCGGAAGTATGATCCTTGTTCTTGGAAATGATGACTATACCGCCTGTATTCCTGTCAATTCTGTGGCAAAGCTCGCAGCCCATGCCGAAATCTTTTCTTACGGAATCAATAAGCGTGTTCTCATCGTGTCTGTCCGCCTGTACGGGTATCCCCTGTTTTTTGTTTACGATCAGAACAGAGTCATTTTCATATAACACAGAATAATACTTGTCATTTCCGCGTGCCTGATGAATATATGCCTCGATAACATCATCTTCATATACCTTACAGTTTGAATTCACTCTCACACCGTTCACTTTAACATCTCTTACCCGGAAAGCCTTATACAAACTGTTTCTTTCAGCTCCGCATGAATAAACAAGTATACTCTCAATTGTTTTTCCCGACTCTTTTTTGCCTACTGTATGTTTGATCATAGTGTAAATACCGTACGATAATACCGCATGTCCGTGAAAATATCGGCGGCCCGCCACGATAGCAGGCCGCCGATACGGTTCAGTCAAAATATGTATGAAACAAAATCACAACGGTACGTTGTCATTAATCTTTATCATCTGTTTCCCAACCGAGGAGACGGAAGTCACTGAGCATTTCTTCCATTGCCGCAAAATTAGCATCCCATACACTTGCTTCTGTCTCAAGCGTGATAACATGGAATCCTCCCTGCTGCGCGAGCGTGAGCAGAAGCATGCCCTTCCATTCGTTTCCGTCAACCGTGAACGAGTAAGAAATTCTCTGGAAACTGATCTTATTATACTCAACCGTAGTGGTCCTTATGCTCTCGAGCGTATCTTCAACTGAATCTCCGCCGTCTGTCAATACAAAGTTATCTCTCGGAGTACGGTCCAAATCATCGAGGAACAGATTATTAAATTCAAAATTATAAGTGCTGCTCTTGCCGAGTATGCCCATGAGCATATCTCCCTGTGTAGCTCTCATAAACGAACCTTCCAATGTGTAAATGTTATATTTAACATTGGTCACATTCTTAGGTGTGAATGTCGCCACAAGACCGCACCTTTCTATGTAAGGCGGGAAATCTGTTCCGTCAGCGTATTTACCTTCAGAATCCACTTTATAGTAGCGATCCTGTCCGTCCGAAACAGTCCATGAATCTCCCCTGTATCCCTGCTGTACATAGTAACGGTAATTCTCATACTGATCGGGAAGATTCGGGTGTTCTTCGGGAAGTTCTTCATTTTCATCCTTACAGCCTGCAAATGAGAACGCAAAGACAAATACCAAACAAAGCAGAATGATTCTTGTTATTAATTTTTTCGAGTTCATAAGACCCCTCCGTTAGTTTATTAGATAAGACTACCTATTTTTCTACAGTATAGCAGATTGCAGGTTATATTACAACATTGCACGGTGAAATAATTATTACAGAATTGTGAATGAGATCATTTATGTTCTCTTTTTTTCGATTGTATTCGTAATGAGCGGTATAACATCCTTTTTTCTCGACATTATATAATCATACGTATAATCACCGCTTCCGTCCGATCTTCCGAGATCCGAGACGACGTCGCCGGTCAGGCTTCCCGCAAAGTGCAGTGTCGTAACTCCCTCTTTAAGATCGACGAATATGACGGTAAGAAGATCATACTCGCCGTTTACGGCCATTTTACTCATATAATCGTATATGGCGGAGCGCAGCTCCTTTATGCTGTCCATGCCCATCACCGTTACCTGACTTATCCCCACAGTGAAGCCCTGTATTGAAACCGTCTTGCAGTCCTGCGAAAAGGCCTCCTCCGCCGTCTTGCCGTGGAGAGATGTTCCGGCCTTGAACATGAGCTCGGCAAAATCGTCTATGTCAATGCCCGCCATGTCGGCCAGCTTTCTTGCGGTGCTCCTGTCGTATTCCGTAGCTGTGGGCGACTTAAATTTCAGAGTGTCGGAGATTATCGCGGCACATAATATACCCGCCGTCTGCTGAGAGGGTCTCCGTCCCTTTTCCGTATACAGATTGGCAATTATCGTAGCGGTGCTCCCCACCGGTTCATTCTTGAACAGTATCGGGCTGGCCGTGGTGAGATCCCCTACCTTGTGATGATCTATGATCTCGAGTATTTCCGCCTCCTCTATTCCCTTTACGGTCTGAACCTTTTCATTGTGATCCAGCAGGATCACCTTCTTCTTTCTGTGGGATATGAGATGATATCTCGAAATAAAGCCGAGCACTACGCCGTTCCTGTCAAGCACGGGATAGCTCCTGTATCTGTTCTTCGTCATGCTCTCCCGTATATCCTCTATGTAATCGTCTATACAGAATTTAACTATATTATTATCCCTGTTTGCCGTCATTATGGAGCTTACGGGAATGCTCTGATTTATGAGCCTTGCTGTCGTATATGTGTCGTAAGCCGTGCATATTATGAGTGCAGACATCTGATCCGCTTTCTTTATGACTTCTTCCGAAGGCTTAAAACCGCATGTGATTATTATGGTATTTGCGCCGAGCTCGAGCGCCCGTACCTGAGAGTCGTCCCTGTTGCCTACTATGACTATATCCCCTTCTTCTATATAATCGCCGTAGCTGTCGGGAAGACATGCCGCAACAACGACTTTTCCTTTAGACTTGAAATTATGCCTGTTGCCCGCGGCTATTTCACCGTTTATGGTTTCGAGTATATTGTCGATCTTGGTGCCGCATGTCGATATGCATGTGTAATCGAAGGCGTCCATATACTTGTCGGTTATGTTCGTAAGTGACACGAGACCGAGAAGCTTCTGGGTATCGTCCACTATCGGTATCGTGCGTACGCTGGACTGTTCCATTATATGCCACGCTATCTTTATTGAAACATCCGGCGACAGCTTGTCGACTATATCGAGATCCAGGTCGCTTACCTGTCTTCTCACGTTCGATATCTTCTGCGGCACGGGGACTTTAAAATAGTCGAGCACAAAACGTGTCTCATCATTCAGATCGCCGAGTCTGCACGCCTCTGCTTTATAGCCCAGCTTATTCTTAAGCTCCGCATACCCTATCGCGGAACATATCGAATCGGTATCGGGATTTTTATGTCCGAAAATATATATTGTGTCTCTGTCCACTGTAAAACGCCTACTCCCGTTTTATTTTAATATATCTCTATGCTCGGTAAAAACCGAATATCCGTTTTCTCCGATCTTACCTGCTACATAGTTTGCGATGGCAACGCTTCTGTGCTTGCCGCCGGTGCAGCCTATGCCTATCTCAAGTATTTCTTTTCCCTCCGCCTTATACAGCGGGAGAAGATATATGAGCATGTCCATGAGCTTTGCGAGAAATTCATCGCAGTGCTCCGACGCGAGCACGTAATCCGTTACCTCGCTGTCGTTGCCGGTAAGGTTCTTAAGCCCGGACACATAATACGGATTGTCCAGAAAACGCACATCAAAAACAACATCGCAGTTCCCCGGAAGTCCGTATTTGTAACCGAAGGAGATCACATTTACCTTGATCCCCGTATCGCCGTCGGGAGATCCGAATATGTTCACGATACTTTTCTTGAGTTCCCATATAGAATATGCGCTTGTATCTATTATCACATCGGCCATGTCCTTCAGCTGCGAAAGTCTCTTCCTTTCATCGGCTATGGCCGTTTCATTACTACCCTTGCCCTTGCCCGCAAGAGGATGCATGCGTTTATTTTCCTTATATCTGTTAAGTATCACGGAATCGCTGCAGTCTATGAACACCACTTTCAGGTTCTCGCCCGCCGCGCGCATATCGTCTATAAAACTGTAAAGATCGGTAAAATCGTTGCCGCTCCTGACATCTGTCACCAACGCCGTTTTGCTGTACGCAAATTCACTGTGAAGGTACATCTCCCCGAATTTTGAGAAAAGCTTGAGCGGCATATTGTCTATGCAGAAAAATCCTATATCTTCAAGGAACTTCGTCGCCTGTGTCTTTCCCGCGCCTGACATGCCCGTAAGGATCAAAAAGTCCATTATCTCTCACCTATCACTCTGATCTCCGGTTCAAGGACCGTTCCGGTCAGCCTGAACACCGTGTTCTGCACATATTCTATCACATGAAGCACATCGTCACAAGATGCGCCTCCCCTGTTTATGATAAAACCGCAATGTTTATCCGAGACCTGTGCGCCGCCTGCCGTATATCCTTTCAGTCCGCATTCTTCTATAAGCTTTGCCGCATAACCGTCTGCCGGTCTCTTGAAGGCGCTTCCCGCGCTCGGAAATTCGAGAGGCTGTTTACTTTTGCGTTTTTCGGTGAGCAGACGCATTTTTTCGCATATGCCGTCCTTATCGCCTCTTTTTAATTTAAAATCGGCTGAAAGTATTATCACGTTTTCATTCTGATACGATGAGTATCTGTATGAGAATGCGTGCTCATCTCCCTTTTTGGTATGTATCTCCGATGTATCCGTGTCAAGATACGAGCTTTCCGTAACGTACATTGAAATTTCACCGTCATATGCGCCCGCATTCATAAGTACCGCGCCGCCTACGCTGCCCGGTATGCCGCATGCGAATTCGAGGCCCGTGAGCGATCCGTCGCGCGCAAGAGAGGATATCCTCGAGAGCAGTGCGCCGGCACCCGCACGTATCACGGCATATTCACAGTCTGCGCTGTGCACCTCGGCGCCGCCGAGGCCCGGTCCGATCTCGATCACCATGCCGCGCACACCTTTGTCGCTGAAGAGCACATTGCTCCCGTTTCCTATTATCACTGTGCGTATCCCTCTTTCACGCGCATATGACACTGTTTCCTTCAGCTGACCGATATTTTTCGGCGTTACGAGTATATCCGCCGCGCCGCCTATTTTAAATGTGCAGTGCGCTTTAAGCGGCTCATCATATCTGATTATGTCCGGTGAGAGTATTTTTTCTATATCCTTATACATGGTCGTATGTGCGGCTCTCATACTCAATAGAAAAGATCGCCGTTAAAGCTTCCTCCTTTTAGTCCGTCCTTGCTTTCGAATGCACGTCTCGTGAGCTCCTTTGCGGCATTATAACCCATCATCTTCTGTCTGTTGTTCATGGCGGCGACTTCTATTATTATCGCCAGGTTACGTCCCGGCATGACGGGTATCTTAACCGAGGGGATATCTATACCGAGTATCTCCGTGAAATGATCCTCAAGTCCGACTCTGTCATACTCCTTGCCGTCCACCCATCTTTCAAGATCCACTACGAGCTGTATATTTTCGGTCATCTTGACGGCACCGACTCCGTACAGACGCTTTACGTCCAAAAATCCAATGCCGCGTATTTCGAGCATGTGGCGTATTATATCGGGCGCCGTGCCCACGAGAGTCTTACTTGACACACGCCTTATCTCCACAATATCATCCGCCACGAGCCTGTGACCCCTTTTCACAAGTTCAAGCGCCGTTTCGCTCTTTCCCACTCCGCTCTTACCCGTTATGAGCACTCCTTCTCCGTAAACCTCTATAAAGCACGCGTGCATTGTGGTCCTCGGGGCAAGCTGAACGCAGAGATATCTGTTCAGTTCGCTGTGAAACGAGGTTGTGGTCTCCGGCGTTCGCAGCAAAGGTATGCCGTATTTCAATGCCATATCCGTCATTTCGGCGCACGGTTCAAGATTTCTTGCTATTATTATGCACGGAAAGCCTATTTTGAATATCGATTCCAGCTTTTTTATGCGTTCCTCCGCCGTGAGTGAATAAAGATACCGCATTTCCACGTTTCCGAGAAGCTGTATCCTGTCATTTGCAAAATAATCCGCATATCCCGCGAGCTCGAGCCCCGGTCTGTTTATGTCCGGGCCGCATATGAAAATGCTGTCTATTTTATCGGCGCAGCACAGCACCTCAAGCTCCTGATCCTTGACTATCTTTGAAAGACAGACTTCATACTTTTCATCCAACGGTATCACTCCTTTATCATGCGAACTGTCTGAAGCGGTATCCCGCTCCCCACACTGTTTCGATGTACTGCGGCTTAGACATATCTTTCTCTATTTTTTCTCTGAGCTTGTTTATATGCACTGTTACCGTAGACGTCTCTCCGAATGAATCAAAGCCCCATATCTTGTCAAAAAGCTGATCCCTGCTGTACACTACATTCGGATTCGATGCTAAAAACAGCAGAAGATCAAATTCTTTGTTTGAAAGCATTATCTCGCGGCCGTCCACAAAAACGCGTCTTGCCGGCTTTTCTATGCGAAGGCCGCCTATTTCAACAATGTCGTTCTTATCCTGCTGTGAATCGCCTGCCTTGGATACAAGTCTTTCGTATCTGTTTATATGGGCGGTAACTCTTGCCACGAGCTCGCTCGGGCTGAAAGGCTTTACTATGTAATCGTCGGCGCCGAGTCCGAGACCGCGTATCTTGTCTATGTCCTCTTTTTTTGCGGTCGCGATTATTATAGGCACATCCTTTTCCTTTCTCACCTGCCGGCATATCTCGAATCCGTCAACGCCGGGCAGCATTATGTCCACTATTATGCAGGAAAAATCGTTTTCGAGAGCCGTTTTGAGGCCTGCGGTACCGGTCAGCTCGGTCGATGTTTCATATCCGTTCGCCTCAAGATAATCTCTCTCAAGAGACGCTATATTTTCGTCATCCTCGATTATGAGCACCCTTTTATTGTTCATGATCAGAAATTTTCCTTTCGTCTATTATTTCTTCCGACGCGGGCAGGCTTATATAAATGGTAAGTCCCTCGCCCACATTGCTTTCCGCCCATATCCTGCCGCCGTGGCTCACGACTATCTGCTTCGCTATCGAGAGCCCGAGGCCGCTTCCCTTGACTGGGTTCGTACGGGCCGGATCGTTCCTGTAAAATGAGTCGAATATCTTACCGGTGAGACTCGATTCTATGCCCTCTCCGTCATCCTTGAGCGCTATAAGTACCTCCGGAGCTTCGTATGTCACGGCAACGTACAGGCTGCCTATGTCGTTTTTCTTGTATTTGGCGCTGTTTTCCGCTATATTTACAAGCACTCTCGCAAAATGCGACCTGTCAAGCATAACATACACGGGATTCTTGCAAAGGTTCACAAATGTGAGGCATATGTTCTTCTTCTCCATGGAGAACTTGATCTCCTCGCAGCATTGCGATATGTAATTGCCTATTTCAACATGCTCGAACTCAAACGGTATCTTATCAAGGTCAAGCTTTGAGAACAGGAACAGATCATCTACGAGCTTATCCATTTCGGTCGCGGTATTGTATATAGTCGTAAGATATTTCTGCTGTTTTTCCGGTGAATCGGCTATCCCGTCTATAAGGCCGGAAACATAGCCCTTTATCGAAGTCAGAGGCGTGCGCAGATCGTGCGATATGCCCGCGATCATTTCCTTTCTGTCTTCCTCGTAAGCCTTTTGTTTTTCATTCGATTCCACGAGCTTTTCTCTCATGAGCTCGAATTTTTGTAAAACGTCCGTTATCTCGTCATCGCCGGTATAATCCATCTCAAAATCAAGATTGCCCTCGCTTATTTTCTGAGTCGCCTCCTTGAGCTTGTTGAGCGGTCCCATTATGCTGTTGGAAAGAGCGATTATGAGCACAAAATTTATTATGACTATCACTACCGATCCGAGTATGGTTATGGATTTAACGGCGTCGCTTATGTTTCCCGCCGCATCCTTCCAGTATCGGCTGTTCTCATTTCTGAATTCCAGCGTGCCCATGTGGTCATTGAAAAGAAGTATTTCCGCTTCTTCCCCGGATTTTTGCAGATTGAACGCCGTGTAGTATATAAAGCTTCCCGAATCGGAATAAAGGACGGTCTTCCTGTTCTGTGATATCGCGTCATTTATTCGCAGCGCTTCCGAATATATTTCACCGGGAGATTCTCCGCCCTTCAGATAGATATTGCTGCCGTTCAGTATGATATATGCCTTTGAACCTGTCGTTTCGACAAATTCATTTATCTTGCCGTAGTCCTCGTGTCCGGAGATCGAATATGACGATTCGTTAACCATGTCGATCATACCGTCGAAGAGTATCTGAAGCTCGTATACCGATACCGAGGTCGCATTTTTGTCGGGTATTTCGATGCTGCTGACATCATTTCTGACGTAAGTCATCAAAAAAATGCGCATTATGTAAAATGCCAGCACCATCACGAGCGTCAGTAAAAATATAAGCAATATCATATTTGAGAGCACTATCCTTTTTTTGACGCTCATACCCGGATATCCCTTCCCGTCAAATAAAAATAAACAGTATCAGGAGCGCGGCATCGAATATCAGAATACCTATTCCCGTCCTCTTGATGCCGTTCATGTCTTCCCACACAGGCGTATCGTCTTCCGGCTTTTTGTATATGATGTGCCAGAGTTCCTCGGCCTTTACTATGACGGCGCCGCCGCTGAGGGCGATGACACCTACCGTGAGCGCCTGCCACACGCTTATCATAGGATCCGTGCCGAATATCATAGACTTGAAAACATTTTCCGTGAAACGCGCATACGGCCCGTCTCCGTCATTTCCTATATACTTCGAATATGCCGATGCATCCGCATACTCGTTTTCTCTCCACGTGACCTGCGAATCCTTCTTACTGCTTCCGCTCACGGTGTATTCATATGCGTACGCATGCCATTCATATTCATTTTCTTCTCCGCCGTCGCCCTTCTCACGTTCCCCTCGCACATAAAGCGAGATATCGGATCCTCCGCTCTCCTGAGAGACCGTTCCCTTCATGACCGTGTCGTCCACGAAGTAAAATTCATAATTCTTAACGGTCCTGTCACTGCCCGAATCCGCCGCGCTTTTATAGATATACCGTACATTATCCACCACTGCCGATGTGTTGTTCATTTTTGTACGGGAAAGAAAAGTGAGCAGGCTGAGCAGCAGAAGGCACGACATGAGTATCATGAAATTTCTGCCTTTATTCACATACACACGCTCCCTTCATATAAAGAGAGACCGCCGTTTCGGGACTGTCCTCACCCGTTTTGTTTTTGATAGGAGCAAATTCCTCCTCGCGTTTTACACGAAGTACTCCCATTTTATCACAGTATGAAAATGCGTCAAATATAAAAGATTCAAATTTATACGCATTCGGTGCGTCGGGAGTCATCCTGCATCCGTTTTCGTCCAGATAATCCGATCTTTTGTGAGCAGTGTGGTACGGAAGTCCCGCACCGCGCATCTTTTCGAGAACCTTTATATTGAACATATTGCAGAGTATGTGAGCGTCTCCGTATACAAAATCACCGTTTCCGTCTCTGAGACCGGCAAGTTCTTCCGATATCTCCGTATATTCTATTACGGAGGGCCTGCCATTCTTCATGCAGAAAACGCCGGCCTTTTCATGCGCATCGCGTTTTATTATGGATTTGCCGCCGAGGAGATATCCTTCCGAAGCCAGATATCCCGTCAGCACCGGATCCGCAAGGCGCACGAGTATATTGTCTATCCCACCTACGAATATCCACTCTATACCGCGTCTGTGCATATCGTCAATGATGCCGCTTTTATACATAGCTCTGAATATACCGCCGTGGCCGTCGGCTCCCGTCTTTATCTTGTGCCTGTCCTCCATTATGAGCTTACCTTTTTCGTCGAGCATGGGCATCATGAGCTGTCTGAAGAATATGATATGATCCGGAGGGTATCCGAAATATCCGTTTTCCCCAAAAAAGCGCCTTGTGTCGGCATCGTTTTCCTCGCTCGTCATTATGTACCACGGAATATATCTGCAGCATTCCCTCGAGCGCGATATGAGTCTCTTACACTGTATTTCAAACAATGACATGTGCTCCGGTACATCCACGTAAAATGTTCCCTTCGGGCCCGTATGTCCGAGTCTCGTGCCCTGACCCCCCGCCATGGTCACGGCGGCGTACGCACCTCTGCGCATGACATCCATACCTATCCCGTAATATGTATTTCTCCGCTCTGCCGAGAACTTTTCCTTGACTGCACACGGCATGGGCTCTATCTTGTCCGTACATCCGTCCGCATGACCGGAACCTATCGAAGCAAAAAGCCTGCCGAGAAGATCCAGATCTATATTTTCAAGCTGCTCATCCAGCATTTCTTTTTTGCCCTCATCCAATTCTCCGTAAAATTTCAGAACGTGCTCCTGTCCGTATTTTATAAGCTTATCGCGTATTTCATTTTGCGGCATATCGTCAGCTCCCTGTCATTTTAGTTCCGTCTATTTCCGTCTTTATCTTCTTTCCTTCCGCAAACAGCTCCCTGAGTCTTTCGCTGTCCTGTCTGTCAAGCGCATCTCTGTACATGCCGAGTGCGTTTATCATACTGTCAAGCTCTTTTACGAGATTCTCCCTGTTAGCCATGCAGAGCTCTGTCCACATATCTTCATTCAGCCATGCTACTCTCGTAAGATCCTTGTAGCTTCCCGCCGAAAAGCCTCTGTGTTCTTTTGCCGTCGGACTCTTTACATATGCATTTGAGACCACATGTGCGAGCTGTGACGTAAAGGCTATTATCTCATCGTGTTTTTCGGCGGTGGTTATGGAAAATCTGCCGAAGCCCGCGGGCAGGAGCAGATCTTTAACTCTGTCAACAAACGCCATATCGTCAAACACGGGAGGCACGAGTATCATGCACGAGCCCTTGAACAGACCGGCGCTGCTGAATTTATATCCGGAATACTGCGTGCCGGCCATGGGATGACCTCCCACAAACGTATATCCGTATTTCCGTGCAAGGGGAAAACACTCGCCGCATACGTACTTTTTTGTGCCGCAGCAGTCTACCACCACCGTATCCTTTGAAATATGAGCCGAGGCGGCTTTAAGATACGATACAGCCGCCTCGGGATATATGCACAGAAGCACAAGAGCGCACTCCTTTACATTGTCGTCGGAAAGTATTTCAGATAATGTGCCGTCGAGCACCGCAAAATCGGATATTTTACTGTCAGTATCATACCCGTACACAACATGCCCGGCTTCCCGGTATGCCTTTGCGAGTGAGCCGCCTATAAGTCCGAGTCCGACTATGCCTACCGTCATTCAATCGCCACCTCGCGTATTTTTCTGATCTTAGACGCCACGTCGTCAAACTGTTCCGGCGTGAGCGACTGCGCCCCGTCGCAAAGGGCATGCTGCGGATCATTGTGTACCTCAATCATAACTCCGTCCGCGCCTGCGGCGGCGGCCGCAAGTGCGAGCGGTTTAACAAGTCTCGCTATTCCGGAGGCATGGCTCGGGTCGACTACTATCGGCAGATGAGTGAGCTCTTTCAACATCGGTACGGCGGAAATGTCAAGAGTGTTCCTCGTATATGTTTCAAATGTGCGTATGCCTCTTTCACAGAGTATTATATTATCGTTTCCGCCCGCCATTATATATTCGGCGCTCATGAGGAGCTCTTTTAGGGTGTTTGCCAGTCCTCTCTTAAGTAAAATGGGCTTTCTCGTATGTCCGAGCTCCTTCAGCAGGTCAAAATTCTGCATGTTCCTGGCGCCCACCTGTATTATATCCACATCCTCGAAAAGAGGCAGATAATTTGCGTTCATTATCTCGGTTATTATGGGCATGTCCGTAAGCCTCTTTGCCTCCAGCAGGTATTCTATACCCTCGGCCTTGAGACCCTGAAAATCATAAGGCGATGTTCTCGGCTTAAAAGCGCCGCCTCTGAGTACGGAAGCTCCCGATTCTTTAACTCTTTTTGCGACCTCCGTTATCTGCTCGGGCGATTCCACGGAGCACGGGCCCGCTATCATCACGAAGTTCCCGCCGCCTATCTTAACGCCGTTTACATCGATAACCGTGTCATCCGGGTGGAATTTCCTGTTTGCATTTTTAAAAGGCTCGCTTATCCTCTTTACGGATTCCACTATATCAAGGCTCTCGAGAAGCTCTGTATCTATCTGCTTTGTGTCGCCTATCAGACCTATTATAGTCTGATATTTTCCTTTGGACACATGCACGTCCAGGCCTCTGTCCCTGAACCATTTGCAAAGATTTTCTACCTGCTCATCAGATACGCCTGATTTAAGTACGGTCACCATTTTTATATTCCTCCTGAATCTGTCATTCCCCTATAAAATGCCGCATGAGCCTGTGCCCCATAGGCTCGTAAATGCCGGATGCGGCAGCGCACTGTTCGTCGTAGCCTTTGTTTCCCCCGGCGAAAGGCTTTGTGCTGTCATATATCATATACGGCACGGGATCGTGTGTATGTGTCATTATCGAAAGCGGCGTGGGGTGGTCGGGCATTACGAGTATCCTGTGATCCTCGCCGCTTTCTTTAAAATATGCGAGTATCCTCCCGAGTATCCTCTCGTCTATATTTTCGATAGAACGCACTTTGTTCTGTATCTCGTGCCTGTGTCCGCATTCATCGGGCGCTTCTACGTGAAGATATACGAAATCCCCGCCTTTTCTGTAAAATTCAATGGCGGCATCGGCTTTGCCCTCGTAATCTGTATCTATATTGCCTGTCGCGCCCTCTATATCCGGTACATAGAGTCCCGCGCATATGCCGAGCCCTTTCACAAGGTCAACGGCGGATATGACCGCGCCCTTCACATCGTACCTTTTCTCAAAGCTGTCAAAGGACGGCCTCCTGCCCTGTCCCCACAGCCATACAGACGTTGCGGGGCGGAGTCCCTTTTTTACGCGCTCCCTGTTTACGGGATGATCCTTCAGCAGCTCACGGCTTTTCTTCATGATGTCTGTGAGTCTGCCAACGTTTCTTCCTTCGGGCATATACCTGCGTATGCATCTGCCCGTTATATCGTGCGGAGGCGTGAAATGCATATCGGCTTCGGCATCCGGTACGTGCTTGAGAACGACGCAGTGACGGTAGCTTATGCCGGGATAGAAGCGTATATCGGGTGTGCCGAGCTTTTCGTCTATATACCGTATGAGCTCGGACGATTCTTTTGTAGTTATCTCATCCGAGCTGTAATCTGTCATCACGGAGTCTTCATACTCAGAATCCTGATGCTCCCGGGAGCCTGACAGTGTCACTAGGTTGCATCTCACGGCTATATCGTCGTCATCAAGCTCAACGCCCATACTGACGGCTTCAAGAGGCGATCTTCCCGTATAATACACATCGGGATCGTAACCGAGCACTGACATATTGGCTATGTCGCTGCCCGGAGGATCAAGATGATCGGGCACCGTCTTAACGAGTCCTATTTCCGCATTTTGCGCGAGACGATCCATATTCGGCTTGTGCGCCTTTTGAAGCGGCGTAAGCCCATCAAGCTCCTGTACCGGATAATCCGCCATGCCGTCTCCGAGAAGTACTAAATATTTCATTTCTCACCTGTTATCCTGTCGAGTATTTCGGCAGATCTCTCTATAAAACGCGTCATTTCACCGGCTTCCATAGGCTGATGCGCAAGCTTGGCAAGATCGTATATCTGTCCGCACACAAGCTCGGCATATTCACTGTCACCGCTGTCTTTGAGCCCTTTGAGTCTGCCCACGGTCTTGTTGGATGCATTCAATACGAGCGTCACATCATTATCGGTGGGGAAGCCGAGCGAGCCGTACATTTTAGCCATTTCCTGCATTCTCCTGCCCTCTTCCGAAAGCAGCATCACTGCCGGCATGTGCGACTTCATCGCCTCCGCCTTTACGGTGAGCTTGTCGTTTCCGGAAATCTTCTTAAAGTCATCTGCAAGTCCGGATGCGAGAGCTTCAAGCTCTTCTTTTGTTACGGAAGATGCGGCATCCTTCATCGTGTCGGTAACGTCCGCGTCAACACGTATGAACTTAACCTTGCCCGGATTCTTATACTCGATGAAATTTATGAAATGCATATCGAGCGGTCCGTCAAGTACGGCTATTTTTATACCGCTGTCTTTATACATGTTCACGTACTGCGCCTGCTGAACCGCGTCGTCTATATAGTGTATGGCGTTCTTGTCGCCTATCTCGTCAAGCGTGACATATTCGCCTTCAGTCGTCTTGAATATTATGGCTTCTTTTACCTTGTCATAGAAATTTTCATCCTTAAGGCATCCGAATTTCACGAACGGATTTATATCATCCCAGTATTTACAATACGTTTCTCTTTCTGTATTGAACATTCCCGTGAGCTTGTCAGCCACTTTTTTCGTTATATGTGTCGCTATCTTATTTACATATCCGTCGTTTTGAAGGAAGCTTCTCGAAACGTTGAGCGGAAGATCGGGGCAGTCTATCGCGCCTTTGAGGAGCATCAGGAACTCGGGAAGTATCTCCTTAACATTGTCGGCCACGAAGACCTGATTGTAATACACCTTTATGACGCCCTCAAGTGTATCGTACTGGCTCTTGAGCTTCGGAAAATACAGTATCCCTTTGAGATTGAACGGATAATCTATATTGAGATGTATCCAGAACAGCGGTTCATTGTAATCGTGGAACAATTCCCTGTAAAATTCCTTATATTCCTCATCAGTGCAGTCCTTTACGGGCTTCGTCCAAAGAGGAGCGGTATTATTTATGGGCTTCGGAGCCTCCGGCTCCTTATCTTTATCTTTGTCCTTATCCTTGTCCCTATCCGCGGCCTTCTTCTGTTCCTCCTCCACATCGGTAAAATACAGATCGATGGGCAGGAATGAGAAATATTTTCTGAGCGTTTCTCTTAACTTGTACGCATCGAGATATTCCTTGCTGTCTTCGGATATATGGAGCGTTATATACGTGCCTCTGTTTTCTATTTCGGATTCGCTCATCGCGAAGTCCATGCCCGTATTGCTCTCCCAGTGTACAGCCTCCGAGCCTTCGATATAAGATCTTGTATCTATCTCTACCTTGTCGGACACCATGAATACCGAGTAAAATCCCAGTCCGAAATGGCCTATTATCTGTGCGTCGTCTGTTTTGCCCTGATATTTTTCGAGGAAGTCCTTGGCTCCCGAAAATGCTATCTGATTGATGTATTTCACCACTTCATCTGCGGTCATCCCTATACCGTTGTCATAAACAGTTATCGTTCCCGCTTCTTTGTCGAGAGAGACCTCTATGTGCCAGTCTTGCTCGTCAATGTCGGCCTCACCCACTGAAATAAGCTTTTTGAGCTTGCTTATGGCATCACTCGCATTCGATATCACTTCTCTTAAAAATATATCTTTCTCCGAATACAGCCATTTCTTTATTATCGGAAATATATTCTCAGTGCTGATAGACACTGATCCCTTCATGTTTTCCATCTTTAAAACCTCCCTGGTATATAAATTTAACTGTCATCAACCGATCAACCGAGCATGGCTATGAGTATGCCCGATGCCACCGCAGAGCCTATCACTCCCGCAACGTTCGGTCCCATAGCGTGCATGAGAAGATAATTATCCGGGTCTTCTTCGCGACCCACCTTCTGAGCGATACGTGCCGCCATGGGAACTGCCGAAACTCCCGCGGCTCCTATGAGCGGATTAACTTTTCCTTTAGTGATAAGACACATAAGCTTTCCGAAGAGCACTCCCGTGGCGGTACCCATCGCGAATGCAAACATACCGAGCACGAGTATCTTCAGAGTCTGAAGATTCAGAAAATTCTCCGCGCTGGCAGTTGAACCGACCGATATGCCGAGTAATATAGTAACTATGTTCATAAGCTCGTTCTGTGCCGTTTTGGCAAGTCTGTCGACAACTCCGCTTTCCCTCAACAGATTTCCCAGCATGAGCATACCTACGAGCGTTGCCGCCGACGGAAGCAGAAGCGACACAAGTATCGTGACTATTATGGGAAACAGTATCTTTTCTTTCCTGCTCACTTCGCGAAGCTGCGTCATTCTGACTGCACGCTCTTTTTTTGTTGTGAGAAGTCTCATTATAGGAGGCTGTATCACAGGTACAAGAGCCATGTATGAATATGCCGCAACGGCAATAGAAGGCGTAAGATGGCTCGCAAGAGCCTGAGCCGTGAATATCGCGGTAGGTCCGTCGGCTCCTCCTATTATACCTATGGCGCCGGATTCCGCCATTGTAAAGCCGAGCAGATTGGCGCCTATAAATGTTATGAATATTCCTATCTGAGCAGCTGCGCCCAACAGCAGACTCTTCGGATTTGCTATGAGAGGACCGAAATCCGTCATCACTCCTATCCCGAGGAATATCAGAGGCGGATAGATCTTCAGCTTGACACCTTGATATAAATAATAAAGCAATCCGCCCTCGTCCGCAGACGAAAGTCCCGCAAGAGGCAGATTTGCGAGCAGCATCCCGAATGCTATCGGAAGCAGGAGAAGCGGTTCAAATTTGCGCACTATAGCAAGGTACATGAGCACAAGCGACACAACTATCATCAATACGGTTCTCCAGCCGCCGTCTAAAAATGTCTGTATTATATTGTAAAATCCCGATTCCTTAAGCAGGCTCAATACTGTTTCAAAAAATGCGTTCATATCGTTGTATCCTCCTTATAAGGCATCCGCGCGCGATGTCCGCAGACGTTCATGGGAACGCGGCGTCTTACGGAATGCTACAACTCTGAACCCGCCGCTCTCACCTTCAGATTCGCGAAATGCGGCTATCGCCGCAGATATGGCGCATATAAGTGACAGGTCATCTGCCGTCTCTTTATATCCGGTCTGTCCGGGAGCTTCGCAAGTCGGTAATCCCTCAGCCTGCAAGCTGTTGTCTTTATCTGATCTTTTATCTGATCCTTTATCTGAGCTTTTTATGCGTATGCCTGTTATCCGCCCAAATAGTACAAGCACAAAAGTCAGCAGAACAAGTATAAGAAACACAAGCACTATACCTATAATCACGACTTTCGCAATCTCCATACACTTGACCTTCTTCTACATTTATTTTGTATTATTGTATAAGTATCATACACACGCAGAAGTTCTGCGTATCGCGAAGCCGCGACCGACGCAGAACATTCCGACGCTCCCAATAGTTTAGCACTATTTGACGCAAAGTTCAATCTGTATAACAGCCATACCCGCTCTGTTCAGACACGCATTGTATTCTGATAATTGTTTGCGGGGAACCTGCTTCTGTAATAAAGATCCTCCAGCCAGACCATTTTGCTCCTGTAGCTTATTATAGACACACCGGACACTATGTAAAATGTTGCATATATCACCTGGCTCAACACACCTATGGTCGTGCCGATAAACGCTGTGCCTATGTTCTCATACACATATGACGATGCAGAGAAGATCGTACTTGTGATCATATAGACAAATAAGAACGCTCCTAAAAAGCATACTATCGCCGCAAGCATCGATACTTTGCGGTTCGGTATGCCTGTTATAAGAGTTTTCTTTGCGGTATTCACTGTACTGAGCGTTCTTCCGAGCACTACAACGGAGAAAACAAATATCAATATACATACGACTGCCACTGCCGCTATAACCGTCATCGCAAGCGGAATGACCGACTGATCAAAAATTATGAATCCGTTATCGTTTATTATGCCGGGCGAGCTGTATGAATTTAATGATAAAACAGAGAGAACTAACACCAATACCATAATGGCTATGGCAAACGAATTCAGTATCAACCTGAATATTATGTATACCTTGGCGAGTGTGAAACCGCCTGTCGACATTATCCTATTGCTGCGGCTTGAAGCGGATGCGTATGTCACCCACAGTCCTATCATGAGCAGCAGCGACAAAAACAATCCGAATAACCCTGAAAGCAAAAGACAGATATCAACACGTCTTTCGAACATGAACTCATGACTCAGCAAACGGTAAAATTGCAATAACACAGATGCGGCATCCATAAGTACGCCGAATGTGAAAAACAGTGCCATTGTGAGCGAAAGTCCCGATTTAAAATGCTCACGTGCAATTCTGATCGTAAGCTGACGTATCTGCATGGGCTGCAGATTTCCCTGCTGTACATATCCCGAAGCAGGGTTTTGCTGTCCGGCGGCCGGTCTTTGCTGCGGCGCCGAATATTGCTGCTGATTACCGTACTGTTGCTGCGGCGCCGAGTATTGCTGCTTATTTCCGTACTGCCGCTTGCTTTGATCAAACTGCACACCTGACATGACCGGAGCGGCAGGCGCTGCGGGTGTCTTCGGAGCCTCCGGAGCTTTAGGAGCTTCCTGTACTTCCGGCGTTTCCTGTACTTCAGGTGTTTCCGACTCTTCCGGAGCTTCGTGAACTTCCGATGTTTCCTGCACTTCAGGTGTTCCCGACTCTTCCGGCGTTTCGGCGACTTCCGGCGTTTCATTTTCCTGAGCCGGTTTTAAAGGCTCACCGCATTTTTTACAAAAAAACGAACTATCATTGTTAAGGCAGCCGCATTTTGCACAAACCATATATATTTCCCCCTGATCGATAAGCCTCCGTTATGAAAGAAGCTCTGAAATTTTATCGTATTGTAATATGAATATGCGCGATTTGTCAAATATCAAATGAATATTTAAACGATTAAACCGTTATTTCTTTTTCTTCAGCGAAATAACAATGACAATGATCGCACAGACAGCTATAGCAGCGCATATCACCGCTATCAGTACATAAGTCATATTGACACCGTCACTGCCCTCATTTACCTGAGGCGTACTTGCAGACGGCGTACTCTTTGCAGCAGAGGGAGACGGATCGGGCTTGTCTGTGGGAACCGGCGTCTCCTGCTCGGGAAGCTTATCGGTAACGTACGTCAGAACAATGTTATTAAAATACGCTTCATTCTTATCACCTCTGTTTGCAATGGCGATGGTGGAATATTCCGCGCATATGCGGGCATTGTCTACACTGAGGAGCTCGGTACCGTCCGCACCCTTTATAACTGCATTCTTATAATACAGAACCTCGGAATCCTCATCGTCGCCGTCCGGATAAGTTCCGGGATCTCCTCCGTATTCTACAGTGCAGAGCATGACGTCATTTACATAAATATCGACCTTTGACACTCCGTCATCGACAAATCTATATGTATTGAGATCATCCTGTTTAAATCCTTCAGGGAAATCAAAGTCGATCGCCTTTCCTCTTATATTAAGTCCGTCTTCCACATACAGCTTCAGATCGACAAATATCTTATTCTTTCTCTGATACACCTTTATGCCGCTGCCGCCCGTTTCCGATGTGCCGCTGCCGCCTGTTTCGGCATACCAATCCCATTCATAAAAATTGAATGTCTGGGCAACACTCTGTATCGGATTCATTTTTGTATATGTCTGAGGATCGATCGCTCTCAGATAGATCGCACTTTCAGGTGCGCCCGTACTGCCGAAATCGATCTGAAAAGTATAGGATCTCTGCAACATATCGTATGCCTGCTCCATGGGCAGATAGACCTGTGAAAACATAGCAAGCTTAGCATTTCCGTCGTCCGAAATATCGGCGGTGCCTCCTGCGACTGCATCTACTGTGAATATATCCGACAAATCCGTATCTGCTAATGTATAACCCGAATCATTTTCCGTCGTCTCAAACGTAAATGTTTCCGTAACGGTTTCTGTATCGGCTTTGTTATCTTCTTCTCCCGCAGTGGCAAAGCTGCCGACCGAAAAAGACAGTACCAGCATGAATATTGCCGTCCACACAAAAAATTTCAGATGTTTTCCCATGTTCATCCCTTCCTTAGCTTTCATCTTTATTATCCGGTACAGAGCCGGGGTCTTCCCGGCGGCTCCTTTTTACACGTGATATGACTGTAAATACCGCGGTCACTGCGAGAGCGGCAGTTGCGGCTATCAGGACTATGATCCATACCGGCATACCGCCTTTACCCAGCACATCATGCTCGTATGCTTCAAAATCGCTCACAAAACGGAAATTGAAGCGGTCATTCGGCGCAGTATCGCCCAGATCCATAAATTCCATTATATTTCCCGTTTCGGTGGAATTATCAGCCCATTTAAAGTCAAAATTTACCGAAGTGTTTCCCGAAAAGCCCAAAAGAGATTTCGGTACTTTTACGGTCAGGCAGCGGCCGTCCACAGTATAATCGGCATCACCTGTTTTAACAGCATCCCACGAAGAACCGTCAAAGCGTTCAACACTCAGCGTATCAGCGGTGCGCGAACGGTTGAGAACAAAATCGTAGCCTTCCCAACCGGTATCGTGGTTCATATCGGTATCTATAAACAGATTCATCCACTGAGCATCGTCCGCCCGCACAATATCATTCACTGCGGTCACCAGAAAATAAATGTAATCCGCATCCTGTGAAACCTTCGTATAGTCAAAGTCATTACGCCCGCTCCCGTTCATATAACGGAAAGCCGCGTCGTAGCTGATCGAATTGCGGAACACAGCGTCGCCTATCGTATCGCGAAATTCAGGGCCTATATCCTGCCATTCGGACACAGCCGCATCTCCGGTTGCCGTAATATCGACCGATCTCTGTCCGCTCGCTGTCTCCAAAGCATCCGTACCTTTATAACGGCGTATAAAATCAACCATCTGATAGTAAAAATCATCTCCGAAGCCCACTCCGTCACGCAGCTTCATAGGCTCGCCGTCCCGGCTGAATTCCGGATTGAACTGATCCACATAGCAAACGTCATCCACTTGTGTATTTGCCATGTACGTAGAATTCCGGCTGTTTCCGGCTATCCACTCATTCCAGCCCGTTATCATGACAACGCGCGGCGAGACCTCCAATGCGTAGTCGGCCTGTGATTTGAACCCGAGACCGAGCCTTGCCGTGTCGGACGTAAACTCAAAGTCGTCGCGTCCGTTATTAGGCTGCACGCCGTTCACAAAGCTCCGTCCCTTGCTGGATGCGGGATGATGCCCCATAACTACAGCCAGCTGTTCAAAATTACCGTTCCAATCAGTGCCCTTCTTAAGATCCCAGTTCCCGTTTTCATCCTGAGTCATCTCGTCCAGCCAGTTCCAGTAACCGATCTTATCCTGCCATGCCCAGCATCCGCGCACGGTAAAATTCTCATCAAGATAACTGCGCGTTTCCGCCGAAACGCCTTCAAGGTTGCCGAATATGAGCGGTTTGCCGTCCCAACAGAAGAACAGCTCGCTGTATTTATCCCAGTTTTTATTTGAGTATACGGTTCGGCGCAGTCTGCGTATATGATCCTCAAACGTTTCCGGATTATCGCCTGTCAGGAAGCATATCTGAGGAGTGCTGCCGCCTTCGCGCCTGATATCGAGCCAAGTGTCGAAAAGCGCCGTATGTCCGCTGTCAAATGTCTCCGAATTTGAAATATCAAGGAAGATAAAATCCACTCCGGCAGCTTCAAGCATATAAGCATGCCTGCGATATATCCAAGTGTCAGTGTTGCGGTAATATCCGAAATAAGGCTCCGCCCAGTATGCCTCTCCGCCTTGCTTTTCCAGATATTCTTTAAGTCCGTCTATCCCAAGTTCAAGGTACAGCTTTGTATTATCCTGAATGTGTATACCCGCGCCTACCCAGCAGAGAAAATAGAAAATACCGACAGTCTTATCCTCTTTCGGGCTGCCGGCGACATCCTGCAGAGCCGTAGTGCGGCCGAGATCATCCGTAGCCACCCAGTTGCCGTAATTGATGACGCGTTCCGACGAATCCGGCATCGTCTGATCTATCTCATTCCTTGTAAAATGCATAGACTCGAAATATCCTTCCAATCCGTCCGCCGTGATCAGGAAGCGGCCTGCTCTCTGCACGAGCGACTTATCCGATCTTCCGAGTTCATTTCCGTTCCCGTCGTAAAATGTCAGAATGCTCTCATAGTTGCTCACGCTGTATTCGCCCTCGTCATAATCGATACTGAGTATCGTATTACCGTTTGCGGTAAGCGTGATCTCCGTAACAGAATCCTTAAATTCATATGCGGTGGGGCTGTCGCTCACATAAGGCGTGACATCGACAGTTACGGTTGTTTTTGTCGTAGTATCGCGCAGGGCGACCGTATTATCCGAGAACGAGAAACGAAGACCTCCGTCATTGCGCGCAGGAGAATCGTTTATATCGCGAAGCGTCACCGTGACCTTGCCGCCTGTCTGCAAGAGCTCGAAGCCAAGGTTACCGCCTGCGATACCGTAATCATCTCCGAGATAACCTTTTGATGCCATTGTAAAAGTGCTGCCCGATTCACAGTACAGGCGTCCGTCATGCACGGCGAAGCCCGTACGCGCCAGAAGGCGCAGCCCTTCGTGCTGAGAGTAATATTTGGCGGATTCCTCATTGAAGTCAAATGTATAATCATTTGAAGAAGCAAGCGCCCACGCCGGTATTTCTGCACCGTACTTGGGGCTTACCGTATCTCCGGAAGCATTCAGAGGCAGTCCCTGAAGCATCAGCACGGCAATGATGATAAATGAAAGGAATATAACAAACGATCTTCTCCTGTTCATGATATGACCACTCCTCATCTGTTCTCATCACACAAAAAAATCTCGGTATTGTATCTGGGGCGGTGCTTCGTTTCAACGTATATTTTACCTATATACTGGCCTATGAGCCCTACCGAGAGCAGCTGAACTCCTCCCAAGAACCATATGGAAAGTATGAGGGATGTCCAGCCGGGTACAGTGTTGCCGCAAAAATACGAAATGAGCGAATAGATCGCCGCCGCAAGCGATGCTATTATTATGATGATACCTATCGCCGATATGAATGTTATGGGCTTTATGCTGAACGAGGTTATTCCGTCAAAAGCAAAGCTGAGCATTTTCTTAAGAGGATATTTGGACTCGCCCGCCGTTCTCTCTTTTCTCTCATAGTATACCGAGTCCGTCTTATAGCCTATAAGAGGCACTATACCGCGCAGGAACATGTTCCTTTCTTCATAGTTTGAAAGCTGCCGTACAGCGCGGGCACTCATGAGTCTGAAGTCCGCATGATTATATACCGTCTTTACTCCCATGAGCTTCATGAATCTGTAAAATCCCTGAGCGGTAGTGCGCTTAAAAAACGAATCCTTTTTACGTCCGCTCCTGACGCCGTAAACTATATCGCAGCCGCCGTAATACTTGTCCACCATATGTGGTATGACATCAATATCATCCTGAAGATCGGCATCTATCGATATCGTTATGTCGCATTTGTCCTTGGCTGCCATCAGCCCGGCATAAAGCGCGTTCTGGTGGCCTACATTTCCGGCGAGTTTAAGTCCGCATATGCGCGGGTTTACATCGTATTCGCCGCTTATAAGCTCCCATGTGTTGTCCCTGCTTCCGTCATCCACAAAGAGTATGCGGCTTTTTTCGGATATCTTACCTTCCGAGCACATTTTTTCCATAAGCTCAGTGAGCGCTTTTGCCGTCTGCGGAAACACCTCGCACTCGTTATAGCAGGGAACCACTATGTAAAGTACCGCATTTCGGGAGTCTGCCATTTCGGAACTCATAACTTAAAAACCTCCTGACGTTTCAGCCCACATACAGATCCGAGCTTGCAAATGCCGGTTCACATGTGAGATTGTATCCTATTTTTCTGCACATGCTGCTGTCTGTCGCGGAAAGGAGCACTGTGGAATGAGCCTCGCAGCCCGCAAGATTTTCTATATTCTTAAGCGCCATGTCCGCCATTGTGTTAGTCACCGCTGAAATGCTCAATGATATGAGCACCTCCTCGAGATTGAGCACAGGCTCCGCTCCCCTGTTTCCGGCATCAGAATTGAGCTTCGCCTTAAGCTTCAGTATAGGCTCCAGAACGACCGGAGCTATAAGGAGCATTGAATCATCTATACCCGCCAGGTGCTTAAGAGCATTAAGAGTCGCACTCGCGGCCGCAGTCATGAGATTCGTGTTCCTTCCTGTCACTATGTCGCCGTTCGGAAGCTTTACGGCCATGGCGGGTGCGTTCTTTTCCTTTGCCTTTGCGAGCGCCGGCGCCACAATGTCCCTGTCTGCGGGTTCCAGCTCCGCCTGTCTCATTATAAGCTCTATCTTATCCACGGTATCTGCGTCCACTATGCCCTGTATGAAATCGCAGTGTATCTTATAATACCGCCTTATTATCTCGTCGTTTGCGGCTTTGCGCACTCTTTCATCGTCCTGTATGGCATAACCGGCCATATTCACACCCATATCCGTGGGAGACATGTATATGTCCCTGCCGGTTATTTTCCTGAGTATCGTCTTTACCACCGGGAATATCTCTATGTCTCTGTTGTAATTCACGGTGCGTATGTTGTAAGCCTCAAGATGGTACGGATCGATCATGTTCACATCCTTGAGATCGGCAGTGGCGGCCTCGTATGCGAGATTTACAGGGTGGCGCAAAGGCAGGTTCCATATGGGGAATGTTTCGAACTTTGCGTACCCTGCCTTTACTCCGCGCAGATTTTCATGATAAAGCTGTGAAAGACATGTTGCCATCTTACCGCTGCACGGCCCCGGCGCCGTCACGACAACGAGCGGCCTCGTTGTTTCTACGAATTCGTTCCTGCCGTAACCCTTTTCACTTACAATGAGCTCTACATTTGCGGGATAGCCCGGTATCGGGTAATGGAGATATGTTTTAATACCGCGCTTTTCCAGCTTACTCCTGAAAACATCTGCCGCATGCTGTGAATTGTACTGTGTTATCACGACATTATTCACCAGCAGCCCGAGCGCTCTTATGGAATCTATGAGTCTGAGTATCTCGAGATCATATGTTATGCCGTGATCCGCTCTTATCTTGTTGTTTTCAATGTCCGACGCGTTTATACAGAAAAGTATCTCGCATATGTCCCGGAACTCAAGGAGCAGCTTTATCTTATTATCCGGAGCGAATCCCGGAAGCACGCGGGACGCGTGATAATCGTCGAATATCTTACCTCCGAATTCAAGATAAAGCTTGTCGCCGAAAAGGCTTATGCGCTCCTTAATGTATTTCGTCTGTTTCTCAATATAGATCTCATTGCAAAATGCCGGCTGCCGCATATCGATCCTGTCTCCTATCTCAAAGCTTCCACGCTGTGTCTTCCGGGCGTGAGCTCTATAACAAGACAACCTTTCTCACGTCTGAAGCCGTCCGCTTCATATACCTCTCCGTCTATCGTTATCGTTTTGGCTTCCTCGGTGAATACGGGCATGTAAAGTGTCGTTCTTGCGCCTTCGGGCACGCAGGCCGTATATGAGAATGTGCTTTCCTCCATATTCCACGAAGACTCTATGCGTCCCGCAGCAGAATCGTAATGCGCTCTGACCCATGTTATCCTCGTCTGTCCTTCCGGCATCTCGTCATCTGTCCTTACATCCGGTCTCGGGTGTAAAATGATATGCCTGAATCCGGGCTCTTTTTCATCCGTATCTATTCCCGCCATGTATCTGTACATCCATTCCATGACGGACCCGTATGCATAATGATTGAATGAATTCATTCCCACGTTTCCGAAGCCGGATTCCTTTGTATATGAATTCCAACGTTCCCATATAGTGGTCGCGCCCTGATGTACGCTGTAGAGCCATGAAGGGTTGGCTGTCTGAAGAAGGAGCGAATATGCAAGAGAGTCATATCCGTGTCTGCTCAGCGTCTGATTGAGCACGCCCGTGCCCACGAATCCCGTGCTGAGCTTATATCCGTTATTCTTGATCTTATCCATGAGAAGCCTTCCCGCTTCCTCCGCACGTTCCTCTGAAAGCAGTCCCATCTTTATCGCGAGAAGGTACGCCGTCTGGGACGTCTGTGTAAGTCTTCCGTCTCCGTCTGTGTAGATCTCGTCAAAATGCTCGCGTATCTTCCAGTACAGCGCTTCATACTTTTCCGCTTCGTCCTTCTTTGAAAGCACGCGCGCCATTTTACTCATGATTATCGCATCGTATGCGTAATATGCTATGCTCAGATATTTATTGTCTGTCGGCTCGTAGGCAAGCCAGTCGCCGTATGTGGGATGAGGGCCGTCAAGGTTCGTATTATCGAGATAACCCATATATTTTTCCATTGATTCCCAGCATTCCTCTATTATGCTCACATCTCCGTACATAAGATACATCACGTACGGGACCAATATGCCTGCGTCTCCCCACGCGGCATTGCCCTCGCCTACCACTCTCGAGCGCGGTACCACATCGCTGTAAGCGCCCGCTTCCGACTGACTGTCGCGGGCATCCTGAAGCCATTTTCTGAAAAATTCAAGCACATCCGCGTTGTATGCCCCGGTGCGTGCGAATATCTGTGTATCTCCCGTCCAGCCGAGGCGCTCGTCCCTCTGAGGGCAGTCCGTGGGCACGCTCAGGTAATTTCCGCGCTGTCCCCATATTATGTTGCTTATGAGTTTGTTTACATCCTCATTTGATGTTTCTATGAATCCCGTCTCTCTGTTGTCGGACCCTACCACGTCGCATTTGAACGCAAGTATCTCTATGTCGTCGCTCGCGGTCATTTCAACATACCTGAATCCGTAAAATGTAAATGCGGGCCTGTATTCTTCTCCGGCGGCGTCGCCTCTTAAAATATATTTTCCTCTCGCCTTGGCGCTCCTGTAGTTCGCGGTGTACACGCTCCCGTTCGGGCCGTCGTTGGCTCTCGAGAGCGATCCGCTGTCATTCAGCATTTCGGCATGGCGTATGTTTATCGTTGTATTCTTATTACCCCGTACCGTGAAATGTTCCCATCCTACCATATTCTGGCCCATGTCAAGTACAAGTGTCGACCCTTTTGCAAGCTTTACGGTGCCCCGGCCCGCAAACGGACGTTCTGCCGACTCCGTCACGTTTATTTTACCGAAATCCGTACCGTCATTTATTATTTTGTCGTATATGACAGCGGTCACCGGCTTCATGTCGAGGAAATCGCGAATGCGCACGCTCGGTCCTATCTTAGGAGATATAACGCCCTTGAAAGAGTCGAATTCATACGGTCTGCACGCTTTATCGGGAGTATATCCAGGTTCAGAAACGGTCTCGAATGTATCAAAGTTCGCGTCATAAACTTCTCCGTCCCATATATCGGCATACCTTACGCAGCCCGATGTTATGACATCCCATGTAAGATCCGAGTTTACGGTCTCCTTTGTTCCGTTTTCATACTCCGTCTCTATTTCACATATGACAGCGGTATCATTGTCCCCGTATGTATTTAAAGATATCCTTCCCGCCCACCAGCCGGACGACACGGGAACGGCCACCGCATTGTCTCGTGAAACTATGTCCGTTATGTCATATGTGTAATACATGACTCTTTTTGTAAAATCTGTCCACCCCGGCATGAGCTCGTCGTTTCCTACCTTACGTCCGTTGGCGTAAACATTAAAACAGCCCATTGCGCTGATGTTCATGACGCATTTCTTAACGCCGTCCGAAAGGGCGAACCTCTTTCTGAAAACAGGTATTCCGGTACCGTTTTTTATATCGGCGCTCCTCGTATTCTCATCGATAGGATTCTCCCACGGATTCAGATTGTCAGCCTTGTCGCCCGGATCTGTCTTATATCCTATCCACTTCGCATTGATAAATTTTTTTGACATAATAAACCACTCCCTGTCTGTCAATTTTCTATTTTACATTTTACATGATTTTTTGATTATTTCCAGTGATCTTTCGGATATGTATCTTCTCTTTGATCTTTTATCCCGTACCGGCCTGCCGCGCTCATCGGTGAGCCCTGCGGCGTCGGTATCCATTATGCCGAAATTCGCTCCCATGGGCTGAAAATCGTTTCCCGCGTATTCCGATACATAAGAAGCGAGAGCCCCCGTCTGTGTGGCGCGTGTAAAATGTACGGGCGTTTCGCCTTTTATCTCACGCGCGGCGTTAATGCCGGCCGTAAGTCCCGACGACGTGGATTCCATATAACCCTCAACGCCCGTTATCTGTCCCGCAAAATAGACAGGCACAGGGAAGGGATTTTTCCCGTTTCTGACTCTGTACGAGCTGTCCAGTATCCCGGGAGACTGTATATAGCTGTTCCTGTGCATTACTCCGAACCTTACGAATTCGGCGTTTTCAAGCCCCGGTATCATGCCGAACACCCTTTTTTGTTCTCCGAATTTCAGACGTGTCTGAAATCCGACCATATTATACATTTTACCGGCGTTATCGTCCTGTCTGAGCTGAACAACGGCGTAAAATTCCTCTCCCGTTTCCGGGTGTCTCAAACCTACGGGCTTAAGAGGGCCGAACCTTATCGTGTCTTCACCCCTCGCGGCCATTTCCTCGACGGGCATGCATCCCTCGTACAGGTCCAGACTGTCAAAGCTTTCCGCATCGGCTCTTTCCGCCTTTATGAGCTCGCGGTAGAATGCCTTGTATTCTTCCTTTCTCATGGGGCAGTTTATATAATCTGCGCTCCCCTTACCGTATCTTGCGGCCTTAAATACCTTCGTTTCATCTATGCTCTCCCTCAGTATGACAGGTGCGGCGGCGTCAAAGAAATGAAGCTTTCTTGCGCCAAACGCCTTTACTATGCTTTCCGAAAGAGAATCGGTCATAAGAGGACCCGCGGCTATTATAACGCATTCGCAGTCTCCGTTTTCGTGCATGAGCTCATCTATTGATCTGACCTCACGTCTTATCACTTCAATATTGTCACAGTCGCATATTTTCTGTGAGACCGAGCGTGAAAATGCCTCTCTGTCCACTGCGAGCGCGCCTCCGGCAGGTACGGCCGCCGCGTCAGCGCAGGATATTATGAGTCCCCCCAGCACTCTCATTTCTTCCTTTAAAAGCCCGGATGCATTCTCAATGCCCGTCGCCTTAAAAGAATTGCTGCACACGAGCTCGGCAAGGCTCTCGGATCTGTGGGCCGGCGAAAATCTTTCCGGCTTCATTTCATACAATTTTACGTTCACTCCGCGCTTTGCCGCCTGCCATGCCGCCTCGCAGCCCGCAAGCCCTCCGCCTACAACATAAACGGCCATAGATCATAACTCCTGCTTTTCACGGCTCTTTTTTGTTTTTTTACTGAAAAATACTATGTTTCCGCAATCCTTGTCGCTGCATTTCATGAACTTGCCGCGTTTGCCCTGCACCAGTTCCATATATTTTCCGCATTTAGGGCATTTTTCCTTAGTGGGAAGATTCCACGACGAGAATTTACATTCGGGATAATTGCTGCAGGCTATATACTTTTTCCCCGTCTTTGTTTTTCTGTATATAAGGGGCTTGCCGCACTCCGGGCAGTCGACTCCCGCCTGCTCCGTAATGGGTTTTGTATTCCTGCATTCGGGATATCCCGGGCAGGCAAGAAATTTACCGTATTTTCCGGTCTTTATGACCATCATCCTGCCGCATTTGTCACAAGGCACATCGCTTACCGGGTCTTCCAGCTTAACATGCTCGAGTTCTTTGTTGGCCTTATCCAGCTCCTGTTCGAATCCTCCGTAGAAATCTCTCACTACATCTACCCAGAACCTGCTTCCCTGCTCTATTCTGTCCAAATTCTCCTCCATCTGCGCCGTAAATTCAACGTCTACTATATCGGAGAAGCTTTTTTTCATTATTTCATTCACTATCCTGCCGAGCTCGGTCGGATAGAGCATTTTCTTTTCTCTTCCGACATAACCTCTTGCGAGTATGACCGACACGATAGTGGCAAACGTACTCGGGCGGCCTATGCCGTTTTCTTCAAGGGCCTTTACGAGCGTACCTTCGGTATATCGCGCAGGCGGCTGTGTAAAATGCTGCTCGGAAGACAGCTTCTCCAGATCGGCTTCCTCGCCCTCCTCTAAGTGAGGGAGCTTTCCGTCCGAGTCAAATGACTTGTCGTCGGACTTGTCATATGACTTGTTGTCGTCGCGCCCTTCTTCGTAAAGCTTTGTAAATCCCTGAAACTTGACTGTGCTTCCGTTCGCCCTGAAGACATGACCCTCCACATTAAAATCTACCGTACAGACGCTGTATACGGCATCTGCCATCTGACTTGCGATGAATCTGTCGTATATGAGCTTATACAATTTATACTGGTCGGACGTCAGCCTGTCCTTTATGTCCTCGGGCTTATACTCTATATGTGCCGGCCTTATTGCCTCATGCGCATCCTGCGCCGCATTCTTGTTCTTGAATATCCTCCGGTAAGGCGGCAGGAAGCTGTCGCCGTATTCCCGTAAAATGTGTTCCTTGGCCGCAGCGGCCGCCTCGTCCGATATTCGCGTCGAGTCGGTCCTTATATAGGTTACGAGACCCGTAGTGCCTCCCTTTCCCACGCTCACACCCTCATAAAGAGACTGTACCACGGACATTGTCTTTGATGGCTGGAAGTTCAGTTTTCTGGAAGCCTCCTGCTGAAGCGTGCTCGTTATAAAAGGAGGCGCCGGCGTTCTTTTCTTATCGTAGGTCTTGACGCTGTGAACTTTAAACGGCTTGCCTTCCGTCTCACCGTATATCCTGTCCGCCTCTTCCTTGTCCGGGACCGTATGCTTCTCAGGCTGTCCGTTTTCGTCATATTCGCCGTAATATCTTGCTTTGAATTTATTTTTAGCGGATCTTGCGCCGTTTTCGTCTCTTTTGCAGAGCTCTGCCGTGAGGCTCCAGTATTCTTCCGGCACAAACGCTTCTATCTCATCCTCTCTGTCGCACACGAGACGTGCGGCCACGGACTGAACGCGTCCCGCGCTGAGGCCCTTCTTTACCTTCTTCCAGAGCACCGGGCTGATAGAATAGCCCACAAGTCTGTCAAGGACACGTCTTGCCTGATATGCGTCCACAAGATCGATATCTATCTTTCTCGGCGACTTAAAGCCTTCCAATACTGCTTTTTTTGTTATCTCATTGAATGTTACGCGGCACACTTCATTTTCGTCGATACCGAGTATGTTCGCAAGATGCCACGAGATCGCCTCTCCCTCTCTGTCCGGGTCGGTGGCAAGTATCACTTTATCCGCATTCTTTGCTTCCTTCTTCAGTGATTTTATAAGATCTCCTTTACCGCGTATATTCATATACTGCGGTGTAAAATCATGTTCTATATCGATAGCGAGCCTGCTCGAGGGAAGATCCCTCAGATGTCCCGCAGATGCTTCGACTTTATATTTCTTGCCGAGAAAACCTCCTATTGTCTTCGCTTTATAAGGTGACTCAACAATAACAAGATATTCGGACATAGATCACTCAGCCTTTCAGAATTTTTCAGTTCAGTACTGTATAATAATAAGCACAAATCTGCAAAATGTAAAGCCTGTTGTTGCGGATTATTAAACAAGTCTGTACGTGCCGTCTTCGGCTTTTGATACAATACATTTAATTTCCAACATTGTCAAGGCACTTAAAATATCTGTTATGCTCATGTCCGCATACCGCACTATATCGTTTACCGTATAGTATCCGCGGTTTATAGCGGACGCGCAGGCAGCTTCCGCGCCGTAAAGCCCGTTAATCCATCCGCATTCCCTTTCTCTGCTCTCAATATTCATGTCGGCGAGTATATCATTGTGCGAAGTCACGCATACGACGCCGCTCCTTATGAGGGAGTTACAGCCCTGAGACGATTCGCTCGTTATATTGCCCGGCACCGCATATACGTTTCTGTTCTGTTCTATCGCTCTGTCTACCGTTATCATGGCTCCGCTGCTCCTTGCCGCCTCTATCACGAGCGTGCCTGCCGAAATACCTGAGATTATCCTGTTCCTCGCCGGAAAATTCGATCTGTACGGCTGTGTGCCCGGAGGATACTCGGATATCACGCACCCCTTTTCAAGTATCTCACTGTAAAGCCTCGCATTCTCGGGCGGATATATTATGTCAGTCCCGCTCCCGAGCACCGCAAGCGTATATCCTCCCGCCGAAAGCGCCCCTCTGTGAGCTTCACTGTCTATGCCTCTTGCCATGCCGCTCACGATCCCTATCCCCGCAAGTGCAAGCTCCCGCGAGATACCGTATGCGTTCGTCCTTCCGTAAGGCGTGCATCTCCTCGAACCTACTACAGACAGCATGGCGTATCCGTCTTTACCGGCATCGCAGGGCAGTCTGCCGGCATAATATAAAACGGAAGGCCTGTTTATTATTTCTTTGAGAAGATCCGGATATCCGTCGGAATCGGGAAACACGGCGCCTATCCCTTTTCTTTCGCACTGCCTGTATATATCCAGTGCTCTTTCTCTTTGAGACGGGTCCGTAAATCTTTCCGCGAGCCTGCGGTTTTTTTGTATCTCATCGGGCACATGCCGCTTCTCCGACATATCCCACGCATTCCGCAGTCCGCCGCAGGACGACGTTATCATTTCCGATATCCTGTAGTTCGGCTTTCCCATAAGTGAGAGCCATATATGAATCACGGCATTTTCCGAGGCATTTACGATATCCGCCATATCAGACTGCCTCCTGAAAATACGAATCAAGGAAACGGTACTGCACTGCCTCCGCTATATCTTTGGATGTTATATCCCGCCTGCCCTCAAGGTCGGCGGCAGTCCGGGCTATCTTGAGTATCTTCTCATACCCGCGAACGCTTATGCCCTCTCTGTCGGCGCATATCCTGAGAAGGCGCTCGCATTCCGCATCAACGGCGCAGTATTTCCTTACGAGTGCGCCGTCTAACCTTCCGTTCAGTCTGACACTCTCGTTTCTGTACCTTTCACTCTGTATGAGCCTTGCTTTTATAACGCGGTCACGTATGGCTTCGGAGCTTTCGCCTGTATGTCCGCTCTCCGTATTTTCAAGATCCACGCGCCTTACGGGAACCTGGATATCTATCCTGTCGAGCACGGGTCTCGATATCCTCGACAGATACTCTTTTGCCTGAAAAGGAGTACATATGCATTTGCCGTTTTCAAACAGATTCCCGCACCTGCACGGATTGGAAGCGGCAACGAGCATGAATTCTGCCGGGAAAGTCACGGTCTCGCCGCAGCGCGATATTGAAACGGCGCCTGTTTCCATAGGCTGTCTCAGACACTGTATGACATTTCTCCCGAACTCGGCAAGCTCGTCAAGAAACAGTATTCCCTTATGGGCAAGACTTATCTCTCCGGGAACTGGAGTGCCGCCGCCTCCTGTAAGGCCTGCCTTTGTAACGTCCGGATATACCGTCCTGAAGGGCGGCCGCGTTATGAGGCTCGCGCTTTCCGGCATATTGAGCACACTGTATACGGGAGTGACTTCGAGCGCTTCTTCTTTTGTGAGCTCCGGAAGTATCCCCGCCATTCTTGTGGCTATCATCGTCTTGCCGCAGCCCGGAGCGCCCATAAAAAGTATGTTGTGGCCTCCCGCCGCCGCCAGCTCCGCCGCCCGCACGGCCTGCTCCTGTCCCTTTACATCCGCAAAATCGGCCCGGGCCTCGCCGCGCATGTCCCGCATTCGCGTGCCTCCCGAATACTTCCATGGCGTCCTTACCTCCCCGGAGCCGTCGCTGAATGAACACACCGTGTGTACGGCCTCCTGTACGGACGCCACAGGGTATATTTCACAGCTGTCTATAAGAGCGGCCTCATCCGCATTCTCAACAGGGACTATACATTTGCGTATGCCTATCCTCGCGGCTTCCTTCACCATGGACAGTACGCCCCTCACCGGCCTCAGGAAGCCGTCGAGAGAGAGCTCGCCTATAAATCCGAATCTTCCGGAATGCGGCATGTCACATCCCGCGCATTTAAGTATTCCCATTGCAATGGCAAGATCGTAGCACGCGCCTTCCTTGCGCACTCCCGCCGGCGCCAGATTGACCGTGATCCTCCCGAGAGGCATATCATAGCCCATGTTTTCGATAGCGGCGCGTATCCTTCCCGCCGATTCCCTTACGGCGGTATTTCCCATACCTATTATGTCAAGATACGGAAGACCCTTTGATATATTTATCTCCGCATCCACCAAAAAACCGTTCACTCCGCGCAGCCCGAATGTATTGATATGTGCCGTCATAGCATCCCTCCGTGTATTTTATCACGGCACATGCTACCACATTTTCACGCGCGTTCAACGGTTGGATTATTTCCCGGGAAATAATATGTCAGTTCTTATGCTCGCTTATGATCTTGGAGAGCTCGTCCATAAATGTATCTATATCTTTAAACTGCCTGTATACGGAAGCATATCTCACATACGCCACCTCGTCGAGCGTCTTGAGGCGTTTCATTATGAGCTCGCCTATCTCACTTGAGGGCACCTCGCGCTTCATGCTGTTCATGAGCTGCTGCTCCACGTCGACGGCCAGGCTTTCCGCCTGATCCAGTGAAACAGGTCTCTTTCCGCACGCCTTCATCACGCACGTTATCACTTTATTGCGGTCGTAAATCTGTCTTGTACCGTCCTTTTTGACTACCATGAGCGGCATGTTCTCGATCTTCTCATACGTGGTAAAACGTGCTCCGCATTTTATGCACTCGCGCCTTCTTCTTATGGCGCCGCCCTCTTCCGTAGGTCTCGAATCTATGACTTTATCTTCCATATGACCGCAATACGGACATTTCATAAATACACTCCTCTGTAATATTTATTATTTAACTGCAAAATCACTTTAATATTGCCAGCGCCGCATAGTCTCCGGCGTTCTTGGTAATAATATAACTTTTTTTATGGAAATTTTCAATCCCGCTTACTATTTTATTTATGTTTTTTTCGATTATTTCTTTACCTCTGCAAAAGCGATCGCATACCGTTATATAATACGGCGCGCCTTCATTATACGGTGTCCTGACGAGCGCGAATATGTTGTCGTCTCCGCAATCGGGATAATAAACGTCCCCTTTCACCAGTCCGTGCTCGCCGCGCCTCAGATGAGCAAGAGAAGAAAACCACTCTATCATGTCTCTGTCTTCGTGACCCCACGGATATGTGCGCCTGTTGTCGGGGTCCGTGCCTCCCTCCATGCACGTTTCATCTCCGTAATATATGAGAGGGACTCCCGGCGACGTGAACTGTATGAGAGTAAAACATTTCACAAGGTCTCTCGCAAGACGTCTGTCGCCTTTTGCTATGCGCAGCATGACGCTCATGAGCCTTTCCACGTCGTGTGAGCCCGTCATGTTGACCTGAGCAAAGAAATTTTGCGTCGGATAATTTTCACGTATATCCTCGAAAACACGCGACGCCTGCCGCGATGACGCGGATCCCTCGAGGAAAGATACAACGGCGTTCCTGAACAGATAATTCGTATGAGTGTGGAGCTCTCTGTCCGTAAAATACATTTTACGCTCGCCGTAGCTTATCTTATTAGACGCGTCCTCCCATACCTCTCCTATTATGACGGAATCCCGGCGCGCGGATTCGGCCGCTTTGCGTATCTCTTTTATGAACGTGTCGGAGAGCTCGTCCGCAACGTCGAGCCTCCAGCCGGAAACGCCCTCAGCCGTCCATTTTTTTATGACAGAACTGTCCGAGCGCGCTATAAAATCCATGAAATCTTCGCTTTTTTTGTTTACGGCGGGCAGATCCTCCACTCCCCACCAACAATCGTACGTACCGTCTTCCTTAAATGTATACCATTCTTTTTTTTCAGTAAAATATATGCTGTGCCTCCCCGTATGGTTGAACACTCCGTCGAGTATGATGCGTATGTTTTTGCTTTTCGCAGTATCCGACATTTCTCTGAAGGCGCCGTATCCCCCCAGCATTCCGTCAATGCGCATATAGTCTGCGGTATCGTACCTGTGGTTGCTGCGCGCTTCGAATACGGGATTCAGATATATCGTGTCCGCGCCGAGATAGCTCACATAGTCAAGCTTCTCCGATACTCCCTTGAGATTTCCCCCGAAGAACTCCCATCTTTCTATCTCACCGGCGCTGTTTTTGATATAATACGGCTTATCGTCCCATGAAGCGTACAGGAATGAGTTCTCCTTATACTGAACTCTGTCGTCCTCCGCCCTGTAAAATCTGTCGGGAAATATCTGGTATATTACGGCGTTCAGGAACCATTCCGGCACGCTCAGTCCCTCATCGTATACGGTTATCTGGTACTCGTCGCGGGCAGTATCCGCGCTCCCGCACTCCGCACTGTAAAAATATACGCCCGGTTCGGACAGTATGCCGGACTCTATTACATATTCCGCCTCATATATGCCTTCCCCGCACTGCCTTAACGAACGGGGACTTATTTCAAAATATTCTTTATCCTTTACAGCCTCTCTCCTCAGCATGAGGCGGCAGTCACATTCTTCCGGACCGATATCCGGGCTGTCATTTTCGGCACAGAACCTGAATCTCAGCAAAACAGAAGTACCCTTGCGGACTGCTCCGAAGGGCTTTCTGTAGTGTGTGTCTTTTGAAAAATGCTCCGCTCTCATAGTGCATTCCGCCCGTTATTTATACATGCCATATTTCCGATGCGTACCTCTTTATAGTATTGTCGCTTGAGAAAACGCCGGAGCGCGCTATATTCACGGCGGACATGCGGCTCCACGAGACTTTGTCCGTATAGAGCCCGCTCACCTTTTCCTGAGCCTTTACGTATGAGTCGAAATCCCTGAGCGTAAAATACGGGTCGTTGTCATCCGTGAGGTGCTTTATTATGAGCTCAAATTCATTTGCGGGTGCAGCGGCGAAATAACCCTCCTTCATCTGCCCTATTATCCTTGAAAGTCTCGCGTCCTTCCCGAGCATTTCACAGGCGCTGTAGCCTCCGTTATTCTGATAACCGATCACCTCGTCGGAGCTCATGCCGAATATGATTATATTATCGTCTCCCACTTCCCTGTGTATCTCCACATTCGCCCCGTCCATCGTGGCTATAGTGACGGCTCCGTTCATCATGAATTTCATGTTGCCCGTTCCCGACGCTTCTTTCGATGCCGTGGATATCTGTTCGCTCAGGTCGCCCGCGGGTATCATCTTCTCCGCTATGCTGACTCCGTAATTCGGAATGAATACGACCTTTATCCTGCCCTTTACGGCGGGATCCGTATTGACTCTGTCGGCTACGGTGCATATGAGCTTTATGGTATTCTTGGCCAGCTGGTACCCCGGGAATGCTTTCGCTCCGAACAAAAACGTTCTCGGCTGTATCTCCGCTTTCGGGTCGTCGCATATCTTATTATACAGATACATCACATGCAGTATATTGAGCAGCTGCCTCTTATACATATGAAGTCTCTTGACCTGTATATCGAAAAGAGAGGACGGATCGACATCGATCCCGAGCCTTTCGTGTATGTAAGACGACAGCTGTCTCTTTTTCTCAAGCTTTACGGCACGGAGCTTTTCAAGGAAGGCGCCGTCCTGCGTAAATCTGCCCAGCTCCGAAAGGCGCTCCGGCTCCTTCTGCCACCCGCATCCTATAGACTCGTTTATAAGGGCGGTGAGCTCCGGATTGGCCTGCATGAGCCAGCGCCTGTGGCTGATGCCGTTCGTTTTATTATTGAATCTGTCCGGGTAAAATTCATTGAAGCTCCTGAGCTCCTGATTTTTGAGTATCTCCGTGTGCAGCTCCGCGACTCCGTTCACGCTGTGGCTTCCCACTATGGCAAGATATGCCATTTTGACAACGCCGTCCTGTATTATGGACATGGACGCCAACTTGCCCCAATCTCCGTTGTACCTTCTTGACAGCTCACCGGTAAAGCGCCTGTTTATCTCCTCCACTATCATATATATCCTCGGGAGGAGCTTCTTGAACATGGGCACATTCCATTTTTCGAGGGCCTCCGCAAGTATCGTATGATTCGTATATCCTATCGTATTTACGGTCACGTTCCACGCGCTGTCCCATCCCATGCCCTCTTCATCTATGAGAAGACGCATTAGCTCCGGCACTGCGAGAGCCGGATGAGTATCGTTTATATGGACCGCAACACGCTCATGAAGCCTTGAAAGAGGAAATCCTTCCCTCTTAAGGCCCTTTAAGATGCTCTGGAGTCCCGCGCTCGTAAAGAAGTATTCCTGTTTAAGGCGGAGTAGCTTTCCCCTCTCCGTGGAATCGTCGGGATAAAGCACGTTTGTTATCGCATTTACGGAATTTGTGCTCTCTATAGCCTTCTCGTGATCGCCCTTGCTGAACATGGCAAAATCGAATCCCGGTCCGTCCGTTTCTGCGCTCCACAGCCTGAGAGTGTTCACTGTCCCGTTTCTGAAGCCCGGCACGGGCATATCGTACGGCACGGCCAGTATGGGCTCGTAGTCTTTAAGCTCAACGTAAAGCCTGCCGTCATCTCCCCAATGGAGCATAGGCGTACCTCCGAACTTAACCATGCATGCCTCGTCATCACGCCTTGTTTCCCATACGTTTGCTATCTTGAGCCAGTTATCGGGACTTTCTATCTGATAACCGTTTTTGATCTGCTGCTCGAAAAGGCCGAATCTGTATCTTATGCCTATGCCCGTACCTGCTATCCCCAGGGATGCCATTGAATCTATAAAGCATGCCGCGAGCCTTCCCAGTCCCCCGTTTCCGAGGCCGGCGTCCGGTTCTATGTCCTCAAGGAGCTTAAGATCGGTGCCGAGCTCCTTAAGTCCCTCGTATACGACATCTCTTATGCCGAGATTTATGAGAGCAGAATCCATAAGTCTTCCTATCAGGAATTCAAGAGAAAAATAATATACGCGCTTTCTGCACTCCGACTGGTATCGTGTCTCCGTCTCGTGCCAGGCTCCCGACATATAGTCCATCATCAGAGACCCGAGAGCCATGTACTTCAGAGTATCTCCCGCCGTATCCACCGACTGTCTGTACATCGTTATCAGTTTTCTCTTAAAATCCGACTTAAATGTTTCCGTATCAAGTATCATATCCGATTTCATGCCTCCGTTATCTCACTGTACATTTTCAGGTATTTGTCAGCCTGTGTGTCCCAGTCAAATCCGGAGCGCATGGCATTCTTCATGAGCCGCCGCCATATTTCCTTGTTTTTATAAAGAGATACCGCGTACTCTATAACATGCAGCATATCGTGCGCATTGTAATTTGTAAACGAGAAACCGTTTCCGTCTCCCGTAAATTCATTATACGGCTTTACAGTGTCCTTTAGTCCTCCCGTTTCACGCACGAGAGGCAGCGTGCCGTATGACATAGCTATCATCTGGCTGAGTCCGCACGGTTCAAAGAGCGAAGGCATGAGGAATATATCCGAGCCCGCGTAAATGGCCGATGCGAGAGCCGGGTCAAATTTAATGGAAACAGATATCTTGCCGGGATACGACGAAGCATAATATTCAAAGAAATCCTGATAATCCTGATCGCCGGAGCCCAGCAGCACAAACTGCACATCCATTTTCAGTATTTCCTCCATTACCCGTATCACAAGATCTATGCCCTTCTGGCGCACGAGGCGCGTTATCATGGATATTACGGGCACATCCGGATTCTCAGGCAGTCCCACGGCCTTCTGGAGCGCCGCCTTGCTCTCGCTCTTTTTGGCGGGATACCCGGCGGATGAAGCTGCCGTAACGCTCTTATCGATACCGTTCGTTATGCCCCTCAGCTTGCCGGAATTCTTACGAAGGAGCCCGTCGAGACCCTCTCCGTACTCGGGAGTCTGTATCTCCTGCGCATACGTTTCACTCACTGTCGTTATCATGTCCGTATAAACTATTCCGCCCTTCATGAATGAAACGCCGTCCCGGAATCTCAGCTTCTCCTCCGAATCGTACTCCGGACCGAGGCCGAGAAGATCGCCGAGTATGAGAGGCGTGAAAATGCCCTGATATTTCAGGTTATGTATCGTATATACAGTGCGCGTATTCACGAATTCCGGCCGTGAAAAATATACGTCTTTAAGAAATACGGGTATCATTCCCGTCTGCCAGTCATTGCAATGTATGATGTCCGGAGTAAAATCGCCCATGTATCTGACGGACTCGAGCACCGCCCTGCAGAAATACGCAAATCTCTCACCGTCGTCGAAGTACCCGTAGCACCCGCGGCGTTTGAAATAATATTCATTGTCTATGAAATACACCGGTATGCCGTCATAATTAAGATACTCCAGTCCGCAGTACTGATTCCGCCAGCCCACATTTACTCCGAATGAAGCTATGAGATTCGTCTTTGAAGTGTAATTAAGCGGTATATCGCCGTATTTCGGCAGTATTATGCGTATATCCTCTCCCTTTTCCCGAAGAGCCTTCGGCAGCTCGAAAGAGACATCTCCGAGGCCTCCCGTTTTGATGAACGGACGGACTTCCGCAGATACGAATAAGATTTTCATGTTCTTTCCTCCTGACATCATTTGAACATCGAAGTTTTTTCTATAACGAGCGGGAATGTTTCACTTCCCTTTAGCTCCGTGTGCTCGTCTATATCCACATTCTTGTCTATTATGACATGTGACAGATGCGCGCCTTTATGCACTCTTATGTTCTGAAGTATTATACAATCCTCCACGACGGCGTCCTTTTCTACATTTACGTATCTTCCTATCACGGAATTGCGCACCGTACCCTCTATCACGCATCCGTCCGCTATCAGAGAATTCGAAACACTGCAGCCCTTTACATAGATCGTAGGCGGTTCATCCTTGATCTTTGTATAAATGGGTCTTTCAGATCTGAAGAGCGCGTCGCTCACGTCGGAGCTCAGCATCCTCATATTACTCCTGTAATATGAAGAAACCGTATTTATACAGAAAACAAATCCTTCATATTTGTATGTGTTTATATAAAGATTGCCTGTTTCGTTGAATATCACGTTTGAAAAGCTTCCCGCGTTTATATTATGCGCTCCGGCGTGTATCAGCTCCACCAGCTTTTCTTTAGTCATTACGAATATTTCCATGCACACATTTGCGTGAGGATGGAAGCCTATGTTCTTTCCCACTCCGTTCAGCCTTCCCGTCTCTTTGTCCACATCCAGCGTGTAGCAGTTCAGGAACTCCGTATCGGCCCTGGCCGTTTCAGTGTAAACGACCGTCATGTCCGCGCCTGATTCTTCATGAGCATCCACCACCTTGGCAAGATCCATATTGCACACCATATATGACGATGCCAGTATCACATTCTCGCTGCTGCTCCTGTATATATATTCCATGTTATTCTTGAGCAGCTTTGAATCGTGGTTCACAAAATCACAGAGTCCGTGATTGAAAAGAAACAGTCCGTCTATCTTTCTGTTAAGATCCCACGCTTTACCCGTGCCCACATGGTCCATGAGAGACCTGGAATTGGTGCCTGAAAATATACCCACATTTTTTATACCGCTGTTTACAAGATTGGACAGCATGAAATCTATGACGCGGTAGCGGCTCCCGATAGGTATCGATGCTATCGGCCTGTTCACCGTAAGGCTCCTTATGTCGTTTTCATTTTCCTCGAGATTTATTATTGCCATATAATCTTTCATCATAGCGCGCCTCCTATCCCATCCTGGCCTGTGATTCCACCGTAAGACCGGTGTCTATGACGGCTATATCCGTTCCGTTCCCGATGGCATTATGAGATCTTACATGTACGTTTTCCAGTAAAATGCTCTTGCTTATTATAACGTTGTCCTCTACCGCCGTGTTTTCCATGATTATAGATCTTTCTATCCTTGTGTTTTTACCTATGTACACTCCCGGGAAGACAACGGAGTCCACGAGCTCCCCGTGTATGACGCAGCCCTCCGTTACTATGGAATTCTCAATATGCGCATCGGGGCCTATATACTGAGACGGTATAGCGGCCGTATCCGTGTATATTTTCCAGTCATTGGAGAAAAGGCTTATCTCATTGTCCGGGTTCAGCAGATCCATGTGAGCCTCCCAGTAGCTCTGTATCGTACCCACGTCCTTCCAGTAGCCGCTGAAACGGTACGCCACGAGAGTCTCGCCGTTTGCGATCATGGACGGTATTATATTTTTACCGAAATCATTCACCGACTCGCTGTCGGCCGCATCGTCTATAAGATATTTCTTCAGCTTACTGTATGTAAAAATATAGATGCCCATTGAAGCGAGCGTTCCCTTGGGCTCCTTCGGCTTCTCTTCGAATGCGGTTATAACGTCATTTTCATCCGTGCTCATTATGCCGAAGCGGGAAGCCTCCTCTATCGGCACGTCGATAACGGCTATCGTAGCATCCGCGTCCGCATCTATATGCCTTTCGAGCATCTTTCTGTAATCCATCTTATATATGTGATCTCCCGAAAGTATCAGTACGTATTCCGGATTACAGCTTTCAAGATAATTCAGGTTCTGATACACGGCGTTCGCCGTTCCTTTATACCAGTCGCCGCCCGCCTCGCTCATGTAAGGCGGGAGCATGGCGGCTCCTCCGTGCACTCTGTCGAGATCCCACGGCGCGCCTATCCCGATATGAGAGTTCAGCATCTGAGGCTTGTACTGCGTTAATATTCCTACCGTGTCTATACCGGAATTTGAGCAGTTGCTGAGAGCAAAATCGATTATACGATATTTGCCTCCGAAGGGCACCGCCGGCTTGGCCATATTCCTGGTGAGCAGTCCGAGTCTGCTTCCCTGTCCGCCGGCAAGTATCATTGCCACAATGTTTTTCTTTACCATCAATTACAACTCCTTTAATTTTGATCACTTTTGCCACGTCTGAAAAAAGGTCTGAATATCATGGCTCCGTATCCCTCAATATCGGTCTCTATATAAAACGGCATACCGCCCGTGCCCACGGGCTTCGGCCTGAGCGGAGCATGACTTTCGCTGTCTTTTTCGTAAGACGAAAACACGGGAACATAGTCCGCAAACCTCGGAACGCCTATTTTAAAATCTACAAGTCTTTTCGGTGAAAAATTACATACGATTATAAGAAGATCGTCTTTGTCATCCGACATGCGCATGTATGAGTACACATTGTCCCCGCAGTTGTCGGCATCGATCCATTTAAACCCGCGCGGTTCAAAATCATTCTCCCACAGAGCCTTATTATCCGCGTAAAATTCATTCAGCGCACCCACAAACTGTCTCAGCGCCTCATGCTTCGGGTAAAGGAGCAGCTTCCACTCGAGCTCTTCATAATAACGCCATTCCATGAACTGTCCTATTTCGTTTCCCATGAAAGACAGCTTTTTGCCCGGGTGCGTCATCATATACGTATAATAGCACCTGAGAGAAGCGAACTTCTCGTCATATGTGCCCGACATTTTATCGATGAGAGATCTCTTTCCGTGCACGACTTCATCGTGAGAAATAGGAAGTATATACCTTTCGGAATACGCGTAAAGGAGCGAGAAGGTCATTTTGTTATGTATGCGCCGTCTTTCGGTCCAGTCCGCTTCCATATATTCGAGCGTGTCATTCATCCAGCCCATGTTCCATTTAAAATCAAAACCCAGTCCGCCCTGTTCCGTTTTTTTCGTGACATTCGGGAACGTGCTCGAATCCTCCGCCGTCATAAATGCGCCGGGCATCTCCGAGGACACAGTCTCATTCAGCCTGCGCAGAAAATATATGCCGTGCCTGTTTTCGGATCCGCCTCTTCCGTAATCGTTATAAAGGATATTGGCAACGGCATCGACCCTCAGTCCGTCCACATGGAACTCGCGCAGAAAATACATCGCGTTTGATATCAGAAAGCTCCTCACGGCTCCGCTTTCAAAATTGAAGTTGGCCGTTCCCCAAAGGTTCTCGCGCTCATGTGCGTTCCGGGGCTCATACGGCATATCTCCGTCAAAATTATATAGGCCGGCCTCATCCTTACAGAAATGAAGGGGCACCCAGTCGAGTATCACTCCTATTCCCTCCGAATGGAGCCTGTCTACGAAATATCTCAGATCGTCGGGAGTCCCGTACCTGCTGGTGACCGAATAAAAGCACAGCGTCTGGTAGCCCCAAGAACCGTCCAGCGGGTGCTCGGATACAGGCATTATCTCAACGTGCGTATAGTGCATCTTCTTCAGATACACCGCCAGTTCATCGGCTATGTCCCTGTAATTGAGGAACGGCTCCTCATCCTTCCGCCTGTCGACTTCCTTCCAATCCTTCTTGTAATCTATCCCTTCTATGTTTCCCCTCTTCCAGGAGCCGAGATGTATCTCGTAAATATTTACGGGCATGCGTGAAATGTCGGCCGTTCTCCGCGCTTCGAGCCACTTTCCGTCCGTCCATTCAAAATCGGAGCCCCCGGTTATAACGGACGCGGTGGCCGGACGCAGCTCGCTCTGTCTTGCGTAGGGATCCGCCTTATATACCTTGCTCCCGTCGCATCTCTCGACAATATACTTATATCTTTCTCCGGCCCGTGCACCCTCGCAAAAGCATGACCATACGCCGAAGCCGTCCTTATCCATCCGTACGGGCGGTTCCTTTTCTCCCCATCCGTTAAAATCTCCCGTAACGCTCACGGACAGAGCCCGCGGCGCCCATACTGTAAATAAAACGCCGCGGACCGCCTTGCCGCCTATATCGCGATCACATATACGGCTTCCGAAAAATTTATAGCTGTCCGACGAGTTTCCGCTTAAAAAATCGGAATAGCATTTCGGGTTTACAGGTTCCGGCATCACATACTCCTTTTAAAAAACTGCATGCTCAGATTTTAATGTATGATATTTCATTTGTCAATAATACTGTTTACGTGATATAATATTTTACGGAGATACGACATTATGAAAATGAAAGGAATCGGCTATGAATACGGAACAAAAATACTATTTCAGCCTGATGTGGCCCGACTATGAAGAAGGGCGCAAGCGCGAATCCGCGGTGCGTAGCGGAGAGATGGCGCTTTTTAATCAGGATCTGCTCGAGCGTGATATAAATGCGGATATGCTCCTCGAGGGCATGGAGATAAGGAATGAAAACAAATCCTACATAAAAATGCGTCTCATGGACATGGTGCTCGACGACAAGATCATTAAATACCGTCAGGACATACTTAAGGATTTCATGAAATATCCGGATATAGAGCAGTCCTTCGATCAGACGCTCCTTCCTATGATAAACAGGCTGAGAGATATGAAGAAGGCAAATATCGCTCATGACGACAATCTGAGGAAGATAGCATGGCGCATAGAGATGCTGACGCTTTATATGAAATGCGTAGACGTTCTGCACACGCTTCTCTGTTCGAGCGACAAGAAGTTCGATTCCGACGGCATGAAAGAGCTTCAGAGCATGATAGCGGGCATACATGACGGCGACGGATATAAGGAAATGAAGCGCCTCATACCGGATCTCTACGATAAGCTCCAGACGATGAAGGGCGTTACGATAGGCATCAATCTCGACGAGCAGCTGCGCCCCTGCGAAGCCGTCCTTCTTTCCATAGAGGAGAAGCCATTCAGGCAGAAGGGCTTCGTATCTTCGCTGTTCGGCACTAAAAAGAATGACGATCTGTATTACGGTATAGGTTCTTTTTACTCGATAGTCAAGGAAAACAAGGCTAATTCTCTCGATATCGCTATAATGCGAGATATGGACATGGTGATGGGCGAAACGTTCAAGCATCTGGGAGAGACTCTCACGCTCTTTGAATGGGTGGAGTCGGCATACCTTTTTGAGCTCCTTCCCGAGGTATATTATTACATAGGCGGAAGCCGTCTTGCGGCAAAGCTCAGAAGCTCGGGACTTCCCTTATGCTTCCCCGAGCCCGCTCCCAAGGACGAGCGCATATTCAGTGTCAGGGATATGTACGACGCCAGCTTCGCGCTCCGCATAATGAGCGATATAGGACTTAAGGATCTTGCGAATGTGGTCGTATGCAACGACGCCGAAATGTCGGACAAGGCAGGAAGGATATTCATACTCACTGGTGCGAATCAGGGCGGTAAGACCACGTTTACGAGAGCCCTCGGCATATGCCAGCTGCTTTTCCAGGCCGGCTTCCCCATACCCGGCACGTCCGGAAGGATAAGCCCCGTGGACAACATATATACGCATTTTCCGGAGCTTGAGAAGAATTCCATAAGCGAAGGAAGGCTCGGAGAGGAATGTATACGTCTTGAAACGATACTCCCGCGTCTTACAAAATACAGCATGATACTCATGAATGAGTCGCTTTCAAGCACGAGCCATCAGGAATGCCTCTTTATAGCTGAAGAGATAATGAAATATTTAAGGCGTGTGGGCGCGAGATGCGTATTTGCCACTCATATTCACGAGCTGGCGGAAAATATTCCCGAGCTCAATAAGGAGCCGGCTCTCAGCGACCTTGTCAGTCTCGTGGCGGGAGTGGACGAGGGCACCGATATGGAGGTGCTCACCGAAGAAGGACGCAAGAAATACGAGGGTTCCAAGCGTACATACAAGATACTTCCCATGCCGCCTCAGGGCAAGAGCTTCGCTATCGATATAGCAAGGACATACGGTATAAGCTTCGATCAGCTCTGCAAAACGCATGATGAGAAGTTCTCCGATCCCGATATCGATCCGTCAAGAGGAGCATAAAGCAGCATAATGAAGGATTTTATCGTAAAATACAGTGAATCGATAATAAGCGGCGGCATTAAGATAATAGCCGCCCTTGCTATACTGATAATAGGTTTTAAGGCGGTCAAGCTCCTCGTGTCGCGCCTTGCGCGGGGAAAGGGCTTCCGCAAGATAGACCCGAGTGCGCAGTCTTTTATAAAAAGCGCGATAGGCATTGCGGCAAAGATAATCATAATAATAACGGCCGCCGCCGTGCTGGGCGTTCCCATGACGTCGGTGTCGGCCATGATCGCATCCACGGGTCTTGCTATAGGGCTCGCTCTTCAGGGAGGCCTTTCCAATATCGCCGGAGGCGTGCTCCTTCTCATATTCAAGCCCTTCTCCGTAGGCGACTATATCAAGACGCAGAACGGTTTTGAAGGGACGGTAGTCAAGATAGATATATTCTATACTACCCTCAGAATGTATGACAATACCAAGGTCGTGGTCCCTAACGGCGCCATCTCAAACGAAACGATATCCGATGTGTCCGCCTACGGAACGAGACGCGTGGAGCTCACATTTTCATCATCATATTCCAGTGACCCCGACAAAGCGATAGAGATACTCAAAAAAACGGCATCCGAAAACGAGCTCGTGCTCCCGGACCCGCCTCCTTTTGCGGCTCTTAAATCCCACGGCGAGAGCTCGCTCAATTATGTGCTGTATGCGTGGTGTAAAGAAAGCGATTACTGGACTGTATATTATGCGCTCCCTATTGCGGTCAAGAAGGCATTCGACGAGGGCGGGATCGATATACCCTTCCCGCAGCTCGATGTTCACGTGTCTCCGAAATAATACCTGACCTGACTCTGAGTGAGCCCGAGCACGTTTGTTATGCTCTCTATAAGCTCACTTTTCCTGTCATAGTCCGCTATGAATGAGCGCAGCTCGGAAACGCTCTGTCTCCAGCCGTCTGCGGTGCCTTTCCACGCCTTGCGCTCCCTTTCTATCTCAGGCTCTATACTTGCCGTGTATTCATCGAGCACGGCGAGTACTTTTTCGTCAGTAAGGGTATTATCCAGATGATATGCAAGTCTTTTAAGAAAATAATCCCTGTACTCGCTGCCCGCGAGCAATGCCTTTATTATAGCATTCGTGTCCTCCAGATCATCTGTCAGGAGACGTTCAAATGAATCTTTTCTGAAGAAAAATGCCCAGTCGAGATCATAGAACACCCATTTCCATTTTGTGCCGTATGAGCTGCAGTATTTCACGTTCCCCGGAGCGTCCGTATTTCCGCAATATGCCTGAAGTATGAACCAGTCGGTCATGCTCTCGATATCTATGACATCGGTCATATGTTTATAATTTTCAGGTTTCGACATGTCGTGGCTCTGCGCAAAACGAACGGCGTCGTGAAGCTCAGGAGCCTGCGATGTATCGGATTCCGATATCTCAACATCATCCTCCGATACTCCGAAATGTTCCGCGAAATATTTCTCGTCGACTCTTTCTTCAAGATAATATATCCCGAAAAATTTTCCGTTTATATAAAGCAGGCAGTATTTTCCCGTCTGAGAAACGAGCGACGGAAAATTCCGCGCCGCAAACGCGGTAATGAAGTCGTTCCTTATTATCGATGTGGCATAATCCTCGCCTGCTCTCAGCACAAGAGAGCCGAAGCTCGTTATACCGTTTCCGAACAGATCGTAATCAAGCTCTCCCTTACCGTATTTCCCCCTGAAAACGAGTCTGAAGGATTTTTTGGCATTCGATTCTCTGCTGCCCCCTCCGTTCATCTTTAGCCCGCAGTTTATATTGAAGCCCCCGCTTTCATCAATATATGATACTGAAGCGAACCGTTCCCAATTTTGGTAATAATTATCGTGATCTCCTTTAACATATATGCCGGTCTCATCGCTCCAGAGCCCGTCGCTTTCCGTAACGAGGCTCACGACCGGAAGATGCGGCGACTCCCCAATTATATAGCTGTACGTTCTGACGGGACTGTTTATGCACCCGTTTTTGTATACTACTGTCCTTATGACAGCCGTACTGCCAAGCAGTATCTGCTTCGTATATTTTTTTGAATGCGTATCAGGCACGCTTCCGTCCGTCGTGTAATATACAGTGCCTTCCGCTTCGAATCTCAATGTGACGGAGCCTTCGTATATTCCCTCGGGGACCGTCGCCTCCGCCTCGCCGCACACTTTTCTCACACCTTTCCCGTTGGCCTTTCCCGGCGTGGGATCGGTAAAATAGTAAAATCCACCGTATGCGCTCATACTGCGTCCGTATGAGCATCCTGCGGGCACTCTCTCGGCATGTGCGCTGTCGATGAGCTTATTATCCGATCTTCTGCATATGTAAAATGATTCAGACTCGGCATTCAGTGAAAATCCGGCGTGATGATATCCGGATGCATCCGACTTCTCGGTGCCTGAGCATATTATGACAAAATATGCGCCGGGTTTCAATCTGACGGGCGGAAGTATATATTTGACCTTATCTATATTATCTGTCACATAATAATCGGAGAGCAATACCGTTTCGGACGAAGTATTCACTATCTCCGCCCAGTCGTAATACTCTCCGTCGCTCTGCTCAAGGAGCGAATCGTTCGATACCTGTATTTCGCTTATGGCAAGGGGCCCCGGATTTACAAGAGAGCGCGAAAAATACTCATAACCGGCATCCGTATCCGGATATCCCGGAGCGGCATACAGCGTATCCTTTATATCTCCCCCGTATTCAGTCCTGTAAAATGAATGTCCTTCCCGCGCATCTTTATATGTCATCTGATCTACGGGCTCTCCGTATCCGTCAAAAATATAAACCTTTCCGCCCTCAGATGAAAGTTTAAAAGATCCGTCACCCGATGCAAATACCACGAACCGCTCTCCCGGCGCAAGGGTCCGGTCCTCCAGAACATACTTGTCTTTGCGGGAGGCATCGTCCGTAAGGGACAGGTCATGAAGCTTCAGCGTCTGACCTGATATGTTTGTTATCTCTATCCAGTCGCTGAGTCTGCCTTCGGAATCAGTTATTCCGGACACATTTTTAGGACATATCTCACTTATCATGAGCTTTCCTACGTAATCAATATGCTCCGGCTCATATTCCTGCGGTCCGGGCGTCACAACAGCTTCCTGAGAAACTGTCGCTGTCGCAGGAGCAGCTGCCCCAGGGGTAACTGTTACAGCTGCTGTCGCAGGGGAAGCTGTCGCAGCTGTAACTGTTGCCGTTGCGTCCGCTTCATCGCTTTTGCCGCAGGAAGCGGAAACAAGCAAAATAAAGCATGCGAATATTAAATATCTGATCGATCTGATAAAGAATGACATATGCTTCATTTCCCGGGAAAACTAAAGAAGGCTGCCGCCTTACGCGCTCATACGCTCCGGCGACAGCCATGTCAACAAGCTGTATATTATGCTATATCAACCTATAACTCTCTTCTTCATAACAACAGTGACTACCATCGCAGCTGCCGCTATCATGAATATAACAGAATAACCGTCGGCAGTTCCGGCGTTAGCAGCTCCGCCCGATGTATTGCCACCGGTGGTATTGCCGCCTGTGGTGTTTCCGCCTTCTGTATTGCCGCCCGTTGATTCTCCGCCTTCAGAATCTCCGCCTTCTGCGTCTCCACCCGTAGTATTGCCGCCGAGAGTATTGACATCACACGGTGTAGATTCCTCAGCCGTAGGCTGATAGCTGTTCGTATACATGATCGTCCAGCCGAGATCCACTTCTTCTCCCGTTGCATCGGTGAGGAACAGTCTTATTTCTATGTCCTCGCCTACCTGAACAGGTATCTCATAGCGGAATCTCACGCTCTCACCGTCAGGGTAACCCAATCCTGCGGCCTGACCTTCTATCGTCGCATTATCTTCCTGTCTCTCAGGATCTCCGTTATAGAACTTTGGGATACCGGTAACGGGCTCATCGTCATTCACCTGATAACCGAATGACTCTATCTTCTCGGTGCTCGCAGTCCATCCGTATACTACTATGAGTCCGAGCTTCATATCGGATATATCTCCGAGATCTGTCAAGGGATCATTTTGCCCGTGCTTTCCGAGATCCACGTCGCTCTTATGTACATACTGATTCGCGCTCGGATCATGAGTCGTCACCTGATCCATGGATGTGTGTACAACAGTTGCAAATGACGGAACGATACTCATCACTGTTATGACAGCGACTGTAAGTACCAATGTAATAATCTTCTTCACAATAACTACCTCCTATGGAACTTCTCCGCACATATGTCCGGAGAGCTATTACTTAATGCTAATTATATTTATAGAAATTTAATTGTCAATCCTAAATTTTGTAATCTGATCCGGCGCAGTAGTACAGATATACCTCCTCAAGGCTCCCTCCGCCGTCAGCCCCGTCTTCCGACGAAGTACTATGATTTTTCCGTAGTCAGCTAATTTCTACTTTTATCGTAATTGCGCATTTTT
>CANQOI010000006.1 GCA_947625435.1 uncultured Clostridia bacterium
GTGACCCTCTATACTCGTCATGAGTGCCGTTTCTTCTCCGCATACGAAAGCGCCCGCTCCCAGGCGAAGCTCTATATCGAACGAAAAATCGGAACCGAATATATTCTTTCCGAGCACTCCGCGCTCTCTTGCCTGATCTATGGCTATCTGAAGTCTCGATACAGCTATAGGATATTCCGCTCTTACATATATGTAACCCTGGTCGGATCCTATCGCGTAGCCTGCTATCGCCATCGCCTCGAGTACGACGTGCGGATCTCCCTCAAGAACACTTCTGTCCATGAATGCGCCCGGGTCACCCTCATCGGCATTGCAGCATACGTACTTCTTGTCGGATACGCTCTTTCTCGCAAAGTCCCATTTTCTTCCTGTGGGGAATCCCGCTCCTCCGCGGCCTCTGAGTCCCGACTTAAGGACAGTATCGATAACCTGCTCCGGGGTCATTTCCGTTACGACCTTGCCGAGAGCCGCATATCCGTCATAAGCTATATATTCATCAATATTCTCAGGATTTATCCTGCCGCAGTTCTTAAGAGCCACACGCATCTGCTTCCTGAAGAAATCGCTCTCCACGTTATCTTCCTTGATCTCACTGCTTCCGTTATTGCCTTCGAGAAGCCTTGCCACTATATTGCCGTTTACGAGATGCTCATTTACGATCTCCCTGACATCCTCTTTTGCAACACGGCAGTACATGGCGCCTTCCGGATATACTACAACGATAGGTCCTTCGGCGCAGAGACCGAAGCAGCCTGTCTTTACTATCTTTACTTCATTCTCTATTCCCGCTTCTTTAAGCTGTGCTTCGAACTCCGTGAACAGAACGGCCGAACCGGAAGACGTACATCCCGTTCCCGCGCACACCAATACGTGCGCTCTGTATCCGCCCGCCGTTTTCACAGCTTTGCCTTCAGCGTTTCTAATCGACATTTCTTCTAAATTTTTTTCTTTGATAGCCTTTAATTCAGCTAACGATTTCATTCAGAACACCTCCGAAATTATTTATACTTTCATGACTCCCGCCGTGCGGCATCAATATTTCTCTATAATACCCGGTATCTGATCCGGAACGAGTCTTCCGTACACATCACTGTTTATAGTAATAACAGGCGCAAGTCCGCACGCGCCTATGCAGCGGCATGCGTCAAGAGAAAACTTTCTGTCGTCAGTGCAGTCTCCCACTTCAAGTCCGAGAGTCGACTTAAGCTTGTCAAGTACAAGATCGGCGCCTTTAACATAGCAGGCAGTTCCGAGGCATACTGAAATCCTGTTCTCTCCTTTAGGTTTGAGCGAAAACTGTGCGTAAAATGTAGCAACGCCGTATACTTCCGCCAGCGGCACATTCATACCCTCAGCGATCGTTTTCTGAACCTCGATCGGCAAATAACCGTATACAAGCTGAGCATCGTGAAGCACTTTTATGAGTGAGCCCTGCTTATCCTTGTTCTCCGCAATGATTTCCTGCAGCTTTTCAAATTTCTCATCGCAGCAGCAGTCGCATGTGTTTCCCATATAATTACCTCCATCATCGTATATATTTGTTTAATACATAATCACTAACCTTATGATTATATCGCAGCTTCATGTAAATATCAACAGCAAAACTTTACCTGCGGCGGCGGGCCGGGCAGTGAGCCGGGCAGTCTGTCAGGCTCTCAGGACTTCAGGCTTTCGAGTCTCTGAACCAGGTCCCCGTACATTTTTGTATATTTTTCAAGCTTTGCCCTTTCTTCGTCTACCACCTTCTGCGGCGCCTTTGAAACAAAGCTTTCATTTCCGAGCTTTCCTTTAACGCGCTGCAGCTCTTTCTCAAGATTTTCCTTTTCCTTTGTCAGGCGCTCCGCTTCCTTTTCAAGATCTATGAGCTCGTCAAGAGGTATGTAGATACCGGCGCCGTCGATCACCGCGGACGCGGCATTTTCCGGTATGCCCGTCTTGTCTTTCACCGCGCTCACTCCCGAAGCGCACGCCATGCGGGCAAAGAGCGGCTCGGCTGCCTTTAAGATACTTATGTTCTCGTCCGGCGCTACAAATATGATGTGCGCCTTTCTCGAATTAGGCACATTCATCTCCCGGCGTATATTCCGGACTGCCCTTACGGCGTTTATTATGAGCTCAGTCTTTTCTGTTTCTTTCTCATATACGAGCTCTTCGTCATATTCGGGCCACTTTGAGATCATTATGCTCTCCGCGTCCTTGTAAAGGCTCTGATAAAGCTCTTCCGTGACAAAAGGCATGAACGGGTGCAGAAGCTTGAGGCATTTTATGAGAGTGTCGTTTAGTACATACTGCGCTTCCGTCCTCGTTTTATCCGTGTCATCGAAAAGACGCGGTTTTACGAGCTCTATATACCAGTCACAGAATTTATCCCACATGAAGTCATACACTTTCGTGAGCGCGACTCCGAGCTCGAATTTTTCAAGATTCTCGGTCACTTCTCTGACAAGCGTGTTGCACTCGGAAAGTATCCACTTATCCTCGGCTGTGAAACGCGAGCTGTCAACATTTGCAAAGTCGGGCTCGTCATCGAAATTCAGCAGCACGAACCTCGTCGCATTCCATATCTTATTGGCAAAATTCCTCGCGGCTTCCACCTTCTCCGGCAGGTATCTCTGGTCGTTTCCGGGCGCATTTCCCGATGTTATGGCAAATCTCAGAGCATCCGTGCCGTATTCGTCTATTACCTCGAGGGGATCGATTCCGTTGCCGAGGGACTTCGACATTTTACGACCCTGCGAATCCCTTATAAGTCCGTGTATGAGCACATGCCTGAAGGGAGCCTTCCCCATCTGCTCGCAGCTTGAGAATATCATCCTCGCCACCCAGAAGAATATTATGTCGTAGCCTGTCACGAGTACGTCCGTCGGGAAGAAATATTTAAGGTCTTCCGTTTCGTGAGGCCAACCGAGTGTTGAGAAGGGCCAGAGGGCCGAGCTGAACCATGTATCCAGTGTATCGGGATCCTGCGTGAGCTTATCGCCGTCCGCTCCGCAGTGCGGACATTTTTCGGGCTTAGTCTTCGACACGACTGTCCCGCCGCATTCGCCGCAATAATATGCGGGTATCCTGTGACCCCACCAGAGCTGGCGTGAAATGCACCAGTCCTGTATGTTTTCCATCCAGTTGTAGTATATTTTTGAAAAACGCTCGGGTACGAATCTGACCTCTCCGCTTCTTACGGCCTCTATCGCCGGCTCCGCAAGGGGCTTCATTTTAACGTACCACTGTTTTGATACCATGGGCTCCACGACTGTCCCGCATCTCTGACACGTGCCCACGTTATGCTTATGCGGCTCGACCTTTACGAGAAGTCCGAGCTCCTCAAGGTCTTTAACTATGCGTTTTCTGGCTTCATATCTTTCAAGTCCGCAGTACCTGCCGCCGTTTTCGTTTACATATCCCCTGTCGTCGAGAACCTTTATCACTTCAAGTCCGTGGCGTTTGCCGACCTCAAAGTCATTCGGGTCGTGGGCGGGAGTTATCTTAACGGCTCCGGTACCGAAGCCCAGCTCAACGTAATCGTCGGCGATTATGGGTATTTCCTTGTTCACAAGAGGCAGTATGAGCTTCTTTCCTACGAGAGCCCTGTATTTTTCATCCTCCGGATTTACCGCTACGGCCGTGTCTCCGAGCATCGTTTCGGGACGCGTTGTAGCTATCATGAGATATCCGCTCCCGTCCGCGAGAGGATAGTTTATATACCAGAAGCTTCCGTCAAGCTCCTTGTATTCCACCTCTATGTCTGATATGGACGTGTTGCAATGCGGGCACCAGTTTGTTATGCGCTCACCTCTGTATATGAGTCCCTTTTCATAGAGTCTCACAAACACCTCCGTAACGGCCTCCGAGAGACCCTCATCCATCGTGAAACGCAGCCTGTCCCAGTCGCAGGAGCTTCCGAGGCGTTTGAGCTGATTTATTATCCGGCCGCCGTACAGATCCTTCCAGGCCCACGCTCTTTCAAGGAACGCATCTCTTCCTATGTCGTCCTTTGTGAGTCCTTCCTTTGCCATGGCGTCGACGATCTTTGCTTCGGTCGCGATGCTGGCGTGATCCGTTCCGGGGAGCCAGAGCGCCTCATATCCCTGCATCCTCTTAAAACGTATCAGTATGTCCTGTAACGTATTGTCAAGAGCATGCCCCATATGGAGCTGCCCCGTTATGTTCGGAGGCGGTATGACTATAGTGAAAGGCTTTTTGTCCGGGTCGGGCGCCGCCTTGAAATATCCCCTGCTTTCCCAGTTCTCGTATATTCTTTTTTCCGCCTTGGCAGGATCGTATACCTTTGCCATAGTTTCAGCTTTTTTCATAAAACAGCGTCCTTTCCGTTACTTTTATACTCTCTCCGCTATGCACCGCGCCACATGCACGCCGCTGGCAGCCGCCTGTGAAAGTCCCCTTGTGACTCCCGCGCCGTCTCCGCATGCGAACATATTTCTGTGCGACGTTTCAAGTTTCGATGAAAGAGATATCCTCGAGCTGTAAAATTTAACCTCTACTCCGTACAGAAGCGTGTCGTAATTTGCCGTACCCGGCGCAAGCTTGTCAAGAGCATATATCATTTCGATTATATTATCAAGATGTCTTTTCGGAAGAGCAAGGCTCAAGTCCCCGGGCGTGGCGCTCAGAGTCGGCTTTGTAAAGCTTTTGGAGAGCCTGTGTTCATTCGTGCGCACCCCTTTTATGAGATCTCCGAATCTCTGTACGAGCACACCGCCTCCCAGCATATTTGAAAGAGAGGCTATGCGCTTGCCGTACTGATACGGTTCGTTGAAGGGCTGTGTAAAACGGTTGCTCACGAGCAGAGCAAAATTAGTGTTGTCGCTCCTCAGGCTCGCATCGCTGTAGCTGTGTCCGTTCACGGTTATGATGCCGTCTACGTTTTCCATGACGACATGTCCGTACGGGTTCATGCAGAACGTGCGCACGCTGTCGCCGTACTGCTTAGTCCTGTATACGAGCTTTGCTTCGTAAACAACGTTCGTTATATCCTCAAATACGGCTGCGGGAAGCTCTACTCTCACACCGAGATCCACCTGATTGTTTATGAGCTCTATGCCCATTTTCCTGCACTCGGACGAAAACCATTCGGCACCGGAACGTCCGGGAGCCGCTATCAGATATGTACACTCCACGGATTCCGAGTCATGAAGAGATACTCTGTATCTGCCGTTTTCAAGCTTATCTACAGATGTGACCTCTGTATCGCAGAGCACATCCGTTCTCTCAGAAAGATAATCGGATATATTTGACAATATATCGAGATTCTTCTCTGTACCGAGATGTTTCACCGCGGCCTTGAGCAGATGGAGGTCGTGACGGAGGGCGCGCTTTTCAAGCTCGGCTGCTTCCGGCGAGTATGTGGAGAATCTTTCAGTAGTCGCTCCGAAGCTGACGTTGACGCTGTCCACATATTCGATGAGCTCCATGACATGCTCCGGCGGTATATAATCGTGAAGCCATCCCCCGAATTCCGTAGTAAAATTAAACTTACCGTCCGAAAAGGCTCCCGCTCCTCCGAATCCGTTCATTATGGAGCACGACCTGCAGTTAAGGCACACCTTTGTCTTGCCTGCGACTATAGGGCAGATCCTCTTTTTTATTGAATTCCCGCGTTCTATTATTATGATCTTAAGCTCGGGGCGTATCTTATTGAGCTCATAGGCTGCAAATATACCGGCGGTGCCGCCTCCTATTATAACAACGTCATAATTTTTCATTATGATATCATCCCTCGGTGCTGTTTTCTGCCTCATGTTTTATGAGCGTCATAGTGGCGTCATAAAGATTTGCAAATTCAGGATTTCTCTGTGCCTCGCATATGAAGGACTGTCTCGGAGAGTTGATGTCTTCTCCGCTTATCTGGAAGAATCCGTATTTATCGCAGAGCGCTCTCACACGTCTCAGCTGCTCCATCGTATTTCTGGACGGCATGTATGTGACTGCCTTGAATCCGAGGGACTTTATGACTTCAAAGAGCTCCTCTATGTAATCGTCTTCGAATTTCTGCGTTTTTTTGTCGCCTGTCACGGAATCTCCCACGTCTCCCAGATACGCATAAGCCGAGAAGGCGTTTATCTCATCCGCGAGAGCGATCAGCTTTGTGACGTCGGGGCATTCCTCGTCCGCATCTATGTAAAATTTCTCCACCATATTGCTCTTGAGGGCGCCCAGCAGATCATATTCGTAATTTACATTGTTCTCATCCGAAAGATACGCCCTTACCTTGCCGCTCACGGATATGCCCATGTCGTCCGTAAGGAATCTTACAACGGCCTCTCCGCGCCCGAAGCGCTCCGTTATCTTCTTTGAAAGGGCAAAGAGCAGGTGACGCTCCGTTATGCTGCCGCCGTTTGCGAACTCCGAAAGGGGCACTACATCCTTGTCAAAATCCATATGTATTCCGTAAGGAGCGGTAAGCTCGTTTATCCTGTCTGTCATTTTACGGTTGCGCTCATTGCGCGCTTTAACATACGGCTTGAAAAATTCTATCACTCTGTCTATGTGCTGATGCGGAACGCCGTGTATCGTCGTGTAGGCTATCCCCTTCTGATCCGGATTGTTTATGCGTTTGTCTTTAAGAGGCGTGTTCTTCATGGACGTTCTGCACTCAACGCCTATCGTTGTGAGTATTCCGGTTATCTGTCCGGCTCTTATGAACTCTCTTGCTCCGCTGAGTGAATCGTGATCCATGATCCCGGCCGTCTTAAGTCCTGCCGTGTATGCCATCCAGACAGCCTTTGAAGGCGAATACGGTGAAAATGAGAATGTAGTATGTATGTGATTATTAACATCATTTCCCTGCTTCGGGGCCTCGAGCTCGCCTTTCTTTAACATTTCCATGAGGGCGCTGAGCGCAGCGAGGCGTTCCTCCGCCGTTTTTGCATTGAGCTGTTCAATGAGCAATTCCTTTTTCATAGTAAAATACCTCCGTTTTTAATATATTCTTAAATTTTACGTGCATATGTCATCATTCAAATAAAGACATCTGTTTTACGGGCTTGTCGGCTTCTTTGAGAAAGCTGCCGGAAAGCGGTATATTCTTTGTCCTGTACACCTTCGGATCCGCAAATCCGCATTCATCTGCCTTCATCATATATCTGAGCGTGCAGCCCTTCTTTAATTTAATGACCTGAACTCCCTGAGAGCTCTTTGTAGCTTTGAGCGGTATGAGCGACGAGTTCAGTACGATCACTCTGTCGTTTGTCGAGCTCACGGCGATATCCGCATCCGAAGGCACGAACAGCGCGCTCACAAGAGGCGACGCGGCGCCGTATGCGTTTATGAGCTTCTTTCTGTTATTTTTTGTGGCGTATGCCGAAAGCGGGATACGCGATATCTTACCGTTTTCATACGCGAAAAGCATTTCACCGGAGTAGTCGTCTGTCACCGTGAAATATACTACATGTTCGTCCGCGTCAAGGCCGAGTATGTTCTGAAGGTATTCGCCCAGTGCGCCGGCCTTGCAATCCGGTATTTCGTGAATGCGCATTTTATACACTGCCTGCCTGTCGGACACGAACAGTATCTCCGACTTATTGTGCCATTCCGCTTCCTGGCATATGAAATCTCCCTCCTTGAGCTTGTGCTCCGGAGCCGTGCGAAGGGACGTGAGCGGTATCTTCTTTATATAGCCCTCGTTCGTGAGGAATATCTTGAGATTATAATCCTCTATCATATTCTCCTGCGTGATAACGACGACATCGTCTTCATCTATCACGTCCGTCAGACGGTCCTTGGCATATTTTTTCTCGATCGCGCGGAGCTCATGCTGTATGCGCGTCCTTATGCGCTTTTCGTTATTCAGCATATCCTCCATGTCCTCTATTTCTTTCAGGAGCTTCTCTATTTCATTCAGCTTGTTTAAAATATATTCCTTGTTCAGATTCCTGAGCTTTATCTCGGCAATGAATTCGGCCTGTATCTCGTCTATGCCGAAGCCCCACATGAGGTTCGGTATCACCAGATCGTCATGCTCCGTCTCGCGTATTATTTTGATCGCCTTATCGATATCGAGTAATATCTTCTCAAGACCTTTAAGAAGGTGGAGCCTGTCCTTTTTTGCCCCGATATCGTGGGCGAGCTGTCTCTTTATGCAGTTTATGCGGAATCTGAGCCATTCCCGTAAAATGCCCCGCACTCCCATCACGGCGGGACTTCCGTCTATGAGGACGTTGAAATTGCAGGCAAACGACGACTCAAGCGAAGTGAATTTGTAAAGGCGGTTCATTATATCGTCCGCATTTGCACTTTTCTTTATGTCGATCGTTATCTTCAGACCGTCAAAGTCGGTCTCGTCGCGTATGTCGGTTATATCTTTGATCTTACCTTCCTTGACTATCTTTACAACCTCTTCTATTATAGCCTCGGATGTCGTGGTATAAGGTATCTCGTATATTTCTATGCAGCTGTTCTTCTTGTCATAGCGGTATTTGCTGCGTATCTTGACGCTGCCGCGGCCGTTTTCTATTATGTTCTCAAGTATTTTCTTAGTGTATATCACTGTCCCGCCGGTGGAGAAATCCGGCGCTGTTATATACCTCAGCAGGTCGGCGTCCGGGTTGTCTATGAATGCGCATGCGGCGTCGCATATCTCATGCAGATTGAAGCTGCATATATTCGTCGCCATTCCCACGGCAACTCCCAGATTGGGATTTACGAGTATCGTGGGAAATGTGACCGGCAGCAGCGTGGGCTCTTTGAGCTCTCCGTCGTAATTGTCCACGAAATCTACCGTATCCTTGTCAATGTCCCTGAAAAGCTCCTCGCTTATCTTCTCGAGCTTTACCTCCGTATATCTCGGAGCGGCGAACGCCATGTCGCGTGAATACTGCTTTCCGAAATTTCCCTTTGAATCTATATAAGGGTGAAGAAGGGCTCCGTTTCCGACTGTCATTCTGACCATCGTCTCGTATATGGCCATATCTCCGTGCGGATTGAGCTTCATCGTCTCGCCCACAACGTTAGCCGACTTCGTGCGGCTTCCGGTGAGCAGACCCTTTTTGTACATCGTATACAGCAGCTTTCTGTGGGACGGCTTGAATCCGTCTATTTCCGGTATGGCTCTCGAGACTATCACGCTCATGGCATACGGCATGAAGTTTTTTTCGAGTGTATCCGTTATCTGCTGTTCGGTAAAATTATTGACGCTTTCGTTATTGTTATTGTTATTGCTGTTATTATCTTTTTTATTTTTATTCCCGGCCACGTATCGTCACCTCACATAAAATCCAGCTCATCAAGATACAGATGACCGCAGTCCTGAATATGCTTTTTTCTTTCATCAAGGTCGTTTCCGAGGAGCATGTCAAAATAATATGCCGTGCTCTCGGCGTCGTCCGGCATGACTTTTATGAGCCGCCTCGAGGCGGGACTCATGGTAGTTTCCCTCATCATATCGGGCTGATTTTCACCCAGACCTTTTGAGCGCTGTATGGTGATCTTACCGCTTCCTTCTATCTTATCCAATATCTGAGCCTTCTCTTTATCGTCATATGCGAAATATGTCTTGTTTTTGCATGTGATCTCGTAAAGAGGCGTTTCGGCGATAAATACCTTGCCCTCCTGTATGAGAGTGGGCATGAGCCTGTATATCATGGCGAGCACGAGAGTTCTTATCTGGAAGCCGTCCACATCGGCATCCGTGCATATTATTATCTTGGCCCATTTGAGGTTCGCCATATCGAACATAGTAAGATCCTTGTGCTTTGTCTTGACCTCAACGCCGCAGCCCAGCACGCGCACAAGATCCACTATCACATCGCTTTCGAATATCTTGCTGTAATCTGCCTTAAGGCAGTTGAGTATCTTGCCCCTCAAAGGCATTATGGCCTGGAATTCACTGTCTCTTCCGAGCTTTACCGATCCGAGAGCCGAGTCGCCCTCAACTATATAGAGCTCTCTCTTGTCCGGATCCTTGCTCCTGCAGTCCACGTATTTCTTTACGCGGTTTACCATGTCTATATTTCCCTGGAGCTTTTTCTTTATATTTATGCGCTGCTTTTCTGCCGATTCGCGGCTCCTCTTATTTACGAGCACCTGATCTGCCAGCTTGTCGGCTTCAGTCCTGTTCTCAATAAAGTATATCTCAAGCTGCTGCCGTATGAATTCGGTCATGGCCTCCTGGATGAACTTATTGTTTATCGCCTTTTTCGTCTGATTCTCATAGCTCGTCATAGTCGAAAAGGAGTTTGTGACGAGTATGAGGCTGTCCTGTATATCCTGAAATGTTATTTTGGCTTCGTCCTTGTTGTATTTGTTCTGGGATTTAATATATTTATCTATTTCACTCACAAATGCGCTCCTCACGGCCTTGTCCGGTGAGCCGCCGTTTTCGAGGAAGCTCGAATTGTGATAATATTCGATAGCGTTGATCTCATTGTTAAAGCAGAATGCGACCTGTATCTTAAGCTTATATTCCGGCTTGTCCGCGCGGTCGCGTCCCTTGGTGGCCGTTTCGCAGAAATGCACATCCGTAAATTCCTTGCCGGCCGATATCTCCTTTATATAATCGGTTATGCCGTTTGCATACACAAATTCATATTTTTTGCCGGATTCCTCGTCGTAGAGCTTGAATTTGAGCCCCGCGTTCACAACGGCCTGCTTCTTGAGTATCGTCGTAAAAAATTCAAGCGGTATATTTATATCCGCGAATACCTCCAGATCGGGCTTCCATCTCTGTATCGTGCCCGTCTGTCTGACGTCTGTTTTTTCTTTCTTAAGGCCGCCTTTGTTATATCCTTTTTCGAAATGCAGGTCGTATTTATAACCGTCCTTATACACGGTCACATCCATATATTCGGAGCTGTACTGCGTGGCGCAGCTTCCGAGTCCGTTGGTGCCCAGACTGTATTCGTAGTTCTCCGCATCATTGTTATTGTATTTACCGCCCGCATACAGCTCACAGTAAACGAGCTCCCAATTGTAGCGTTTTTCCTTCTCGTTGTAATCAAGCGGACAGCCTCTGCCGTAGTCGCGTATCTGTATCGAACGGTCTTTATATCTGGTGACCTCTATCACCTTTCCGTAGCCTTCTCTTGCCTCGTCTATGGAGTTTGCGAGTATCTCGATGAACGTATGCTCGCAGCCCTCGAGACCGTCAGATCCGAGTATGGCAGCGGGCCTCAGCCTGACTCTGTCAGGCCCCTTCAGTGCCGATATGCTCTCATTGCTGTATGCTTGTTTAGCCATTTTCCCTCCGGTAAAATATACCTTATTCCGCAGTACCGCGCCTGTATTGCGAGTACAGGCGCGGTATGAAAGATCCGTGTGATATGTCAGTTCAGCATTATCTGCCCGCCGGTAACGGGTATAGACTGTCCCGTTTCATATTCCTGCTCCACGATATAGAATATGGCCCTTGCCACATCTATGATCTCGCAGCCGCGGTGCATGGGCACCTTGTTCTCGTAGAACGCGCGCACATCGGCAACGCTCTTTGCTCCCGGCACCTTCCCGGCTTTAAAGTACTGCACGAAAAGTCCCTTCTCGGGGTCCGACCACAGCGGGCCGTTGAGGAGATTTCCGGGACATATGGCATTCACCTTGATATTATACGGAACAAGCTCGAGAGCGAAGCTCTGAGTGAGTCCTACGCCGCCGAATTTACTTCCGGCATATGCGAAGTTTTTATTGCTTCCTTCAAGTCCGGACTTTGAGTTTATTTGGATGATATCCATCTTGTAGTCCGGTGCGAAACGGTTCTGTATCTTCATTATGCGCGAAGCAAATTTAGAGCATATATAATATGCCGTATAGTTTATCTTTGTCACGAGTTCGAACTTGGGCACCGTCATTTCTTCGAGGGATCCCGCTATGGCTATTCCCGCGTTGTTCACGAATATGTCAAGTCCTCCGTAAGCGAGTACCGTCGAATAGACCATATCCTTTACGAAGTCCTCGTTCCCCACGTCGGCTTTGCAGGCGATAGTCCTGTTTGCGCCGTATTTTTCATTCATGGCATCGCTGTTTGCCTTTGCAAGCTCATAATTAAGGTCCGCTATCACCACATTTGCTCCCTGCTTGAGCATCTCATCGGCTATTCCCTGACCGAAGCCCTGAGCGCTTCCCGTAACTATGGATATCTTTTCATTGAGACGGAGCGAAGCGCCTCCCGCAAGGCTTACCTTAGAACGGTACGATTCAACCTCCCAGTTGCATATGAAGTCTATCATGTACTGTGTCATGAAGAGCGGTCCTCCGAACGCTTCCGAATAAACGCCTATCTTACATGCGTCGAGGAATACCTCCGCGCATATATCGGCGTTCTTCTTGCTCGTACCCCATGCAAAGAATCCGAGTCCCTGAACCGCCACTATCTTAGGAGCGAATCCGTTCTTGTTCTTATATTCTTCTATACCCTTTGAAATGAGCTCGTACTGCGCATCCATGTCATCTGAAGATGCCACATAAAGCGGATAAGGCTTGCAGTATACTATGTGATCGGGTGAATAAGCGGACGATACCGGATAAAATGATTTCTCATCCTTCAAGAAGTTCATTACTTCCTTATTCGTGCGGAATGTGACTATCGACGTATCTCCGTCCTTAAGGAGCATTCTCACGGCAGGAGCTATGAGAGCTGCTTTATCCTTGTCATATTCCACAGGGCTGAAATCCGGCTTTCTTGTTATCCTCTCATCAAGCTTGCCGAATACATATTTTGTCTTTCTGTTTATGTCTCTTTCGCTGTTGCCCGCTATGAACACGCCGTGATTCTGAAGGAGTATTATGTCGGCGTCTTTTCCGGTCGCGGCCTTATACTTGTCCATCTCTTCTTTAAGCTTCGATGCGAGCACATACCCCGGTTCTATGATATCTATCCATATGACATCGTCGCCGAACAGCTCCTTGGCAATTTTCTTGCCTTCGGCGCCGCATGTGAGACCGTTCAGCTTAGAAGGATGCGTATGCACTATGTATTTGTAGTTGATAAGGTTATGAAGAAGCGTTTCAACGCTCGGGCGCTTGGAAAGCTCAGTCTTTTCTCTTGCGTCCATCATATCCTCAAGCACCTGTGCCTCTCTCTCGGCGGCATTCTCCGAATACTGTTTGTTGAACATTGCAGAGAGCTTCTTACGGTTCATCTTAACGAAGCCGCTCTCCGTAATATTGGCAAGCGTAGTTCCCGAGCCTTTGATATAAAGGAATCTGGCGTCCTTGAAAGATGTATTCCCGCCACCTGCGAGAACAAAATCAGGATTCGCGCCGTACTTGTTTGAAATCTCAGTAATTTTTGTCAACGACATACAAAAAGCCTCCTGAAAAATAATTTTCCAACTGATTAAGTATATATCTCCTATAAAATTTTGTCAATTACGGCTATACCATCTTTTCCTGCTTTATTTTCTTGTCTATGACGTGCCTTGAGGCCAGCTCGGCGCGTATGTCGTTTATATCTATTCCCATCTCCGTCATGAGCACCATTACATGGTATGTAAGGTCGGCGATCTCGTATATTGTTTCCGCTCTGTCTCCCGCCTTGCCGGCTATTATGACCTCAGTGCATTCCTCGCCCACCTTTTTGAGTATCTTATCAATACCCTTTTCAAAAAGATATGTTGTATAAGAGCCTTCCTTTTTCTCCGTTTTCCTTCCCTTTATGAGCTTCATGAGCGCTTCGGGCGTAAACTCTGAAAGAGTGTCGCTCTCCGCCAGTATATTATGGAAGCACGATTCCTCTCCCGTATGGCACGCGGGCCCGTCATTCCGGACAACGACCTGAAGAGCGTCCAAGTCGCAGTCGGCGGTGATACGCACTATGTGCTGTCTGTTGCCTGATGTCTCGCCCTTTCTCCAAAGAGTCTTTCTTGAGCGCGACCAAAAGCACGTCATTTCTTCTCTGAGGCTTATTTCAAGGCTCTCTCTGTTCATGTAAGCGAGCATGAGGAGCTCATTCGTGTCTGCCTTCGTGACAACGGCGGGTATAAGGCCGTTTTCGTCAAATTTAAGCTTTGTTATGTCAAATTCACAATTCATATCGAACCACCCTTATTTTTTATCTATCCTCACATTTATTCCCGATGCCGAAAGGAGCATCTTAAGCTCGTTTATCTTTATTTCACCGAAATGGAAAACGGACGCCGCGAGCCCCGCGTCAACATCCGGCAGTTCTTTAAACAGTCTCACAAAATCCTCCGCGCATCCCGCGCCGCCGGACGCTATGACAGGCACGTTTACGGCGCCGCACACTCTTTCAAGGAGCTCTGTATCAAACCCGCCCTTTACGCCGTCCGTATCCATGCTGTTCACGACGACCTCGCCGGCTCCCATAGAAACGCAGCGCTTTATCCATTCAACGGCCTCCATGCCCGTATTTTCCCTGCCGCCTTTTGAGAACACCGTGAATGTGCCGTTTACTCTCCTGACATCCGCTGAAATGACTACGCACTGGCTCCCGTATTTACCCGCCGCTTCCGAAATGAGCCGCGGATTCCTTATCGCCCCCGAATTGACGGACACCTTGTCGGCGCCGCATTTAAGCACGGTATCAAAATCCGAAAGTGTGTTGATGCCCCCTCCCACTGTGAGAGGTATGAATATCTTACTCGCGGCTTCTTTTAAAATATCCGTAAAAATGCTCCTGCCTTCGGCGGATGCAGTTATGTCGTAAAATACTATCTCATCCGCTCCGCTCCTGCCGTAGTACTCGGCAAGCTCTACCGGAGAATCCACATCCTTAAGGCCGGCAAAATTCACTCCCTTTACAACTCTTCCGTTTCTTACATCGAGACACGGTATGATGCGTTTTGTTATCATTGTACGCTCCTCATCGTTTTTGCGGCATCAAGCGCTTCCTTCAGATCGACGGCGCCCGTATAAAGTGCTTTTCCGAGTATGGCTCCGTATATGCCGAGCCTTGACAACGCTCTGATATCTTCCTCCGAGGAGATACCGCCCGATGCCACGATATTCATATCAAGCTTTCTGCTGAGCTCCGCGTAAAGCTCCCTGTTCGTTCCCCGCATGGCTCCGTCTCTGCTTATATCGGTGCATATAAGTGTCTTTATGCCTGTTCTCTGCATTTCTTCAGCAAATTTGTACAGACCGGTATCGGATGTCTCCGTCCAGCCCGAGTGGGCTATCATGCCGTTTCTTATATCCGCCCCCGCGGCGACCGCGTCTTTATATCTCTCTGCGGCGCGCCGTGTAAAATCAGGGTCTTTAAGCGCCGCCGTACCGAGTATGACTCTCGATACGCCCGCGGAGATACATTCCTCTATAACGCTTTCGGAGCGTATTCCGCCTCCGAGCTCGGCCCTGAGCCCGCTTGTTTTTATTATCTTTTCTACTGTTCTGAGGTTTATAGGTCTTCCGGCCTTTGCTCCCTCAAGATCGACGATGTGCAGATATTCTGCGCCGGCTTCTTTAAAGCGTGCAGCTGTTTCCCACGGCGCGTCCGAATAGACGGTCATCTTAGAGTAATCTCCCTGATAAAGCCTTACGGCTTTGCCCTCATACAGATCTATCGCAGGTAAAATTATCATTGCTTTCCTTTCCCGTATTTCATATCTCACAGAACGCGCGCAGTATGTCAAGTCCCGTTTCCCCGCTCTTTTCAGGATGATACTGCGTTCCGTATACATTCTTACTTTCGGAAGAAGCGGTTATGAGAGCGCCGTATTCGGTATATGCCGACACATAGCACTCGTCGCAACTTGCGTAAAATGAATGTACAAAATATACGTGTTCTCCGTTGTTTACGTACTTATATATGGCGCTTTTCGGTCTTTTTTCATTGAAAATGAGCGCGTTCCAGCCTATGTGCGGTATCTTGAGCCCGGTATCCGGAATGCCGACTACATTTCCCGGTATGAATGAAAGTCCTTCATGCTCTCCTCCCTCGCTGCTTTTATCGAAAAGCATCTGCATGCCGAGGCATATGCCGAGTATCGGTTTGCCTTCCGACGCCTCCCTGCGGAGCACCGGGCACAGGCCTGTTTTTATGAGCGACGCAGCCGCGTCACCGAATGCGCCTACGCCGGGAAGTATCAGCCTATCCGCTCTTGATATCACGCAAGGGTCGCTCGTTATCTCATTTTGCACGCCTATGTACCTGAGCGATGAGCTGAGTGAAAAAAGATTGCCCGCGCCGTAATCTATTATGGCGAGCATTTTACAGTACCCCCTTGGTGGAAGGCACGCCGCCGCCCGAAACGTCTTTGGACAGTGCCTCTCTCAATATACGCGCGGACGCCTTGAAGATGCCCTCCAATATGTGATGCGCGTTCGTTCCGGAAAGCTTTTTTATGTGGAGCGTGATCGGGAAATTTCTGACAAAAGCATTGAGGAATTCCTCCGCAAGCTCTGTGTCGAAGCTCCCGACCTTGTACGGAAGCGCTCCCGCATCATACGAGACATACGATCTTCCGGAAATGTCGACCGCCGCAAGTATGAGTGCTTCATCCATGGGAAGTAATATATCGGCGTAGCGTTTTATGCCGCGCTTATCTCCCGCAGCCTCCGAGAAAGCCTTTCCCATACATATGCCTATATCCTCGGCGCTGTGATGAAAATCCACATCCGTATCACCGGCGCAGCAAACCGATATGTCAAAGCTCCCGTGTGCGGCAAAGAGCGTGAGCATGTGGTCAAAAAAACCGCTGCCTGTTTTTATGTCGTATTTTCCCGAGCCGTCTATGTTGAGGCTGAGCTTTATATCCGTTTCCGCCGTTTTTCTTTCTATAACGCTTTTTCTCTCATTCATTTCACTCATATATACTGTCCTTTCACTCTGCGCCGAGCCTTATATCATGAAGCGCCTCCGTCAACGCGTCCATCTGCCCGTCTGTCCCCACTGTGATCCTCACATAATCCTTTATCCTATCCTTTGTAAAATGTCTTACGAGTATGCCGCGCTCCTTGAGCGCTCTGTAAATGTCTTCGCCGCTCACTCCCGGACATTTTACAAATATGAAATTGCTCTTTGAATCTGTGAGCTCGAACCCGTCCGATATGAGCTCCTTCTTTATGCGTTCACGGGTGGCTGCTATCCTGCGGCAGTTCGATACGTAATATGCGCTGTCCTTCATGGCAGCCGCTCCCGCGATCGCGGTAAGGCGGTCTATGCTGTACGGGTTCGTAGAATACTTTATCTTGTTGAGATCGTCTATGAGCTCTTTGTCGGCCACGGCGAAGCCGAGTCTGGCTCCCGCCATGGAGCGTGATTTCGAATATGTCATAGCGGTTATGAGATTTTTATATTTTTCTGTCAGATACATGCAGCTGTCCGCTCCGAAATCCACATATGCTTCGTCTATAAGGACCGTATTGTCCGGATTGGAGGCACATATATCCTCTATGTCCGATACGCTTATGCAGAGTCCGGTGGGCGCGTTGGGATTGGCTATCACCGTATTTTTATGCGTCGATATATAGTCTGCCGCACTCACCGTAAGATCGGCATTCAGCGGTATTTCCGTATACTCTGCGCCGTAAAGCTCACTGTATACCTTGTAAAATCCGTATGTTATATCGGGAAACAGAACTCCCCCGTTTGCCCCCGCGAATGCCATGAAGTAAAATGAAAGTATATCATCCGATCCGTTTGATACAAATATGTTTTCAGGCTTTATGTCACGCCCGCAGAATGATGAGCAGTAGGAGGCTATCTCGCTTCTCAATACTCTGCATTCCGGGTCGGGATAGAGATTCAGATTCAGTATTTCCGCCTCCGTGATCGCCCTGAAAACTCCTTCCGAGGGCGGGAAGGGAGATTCGTTTGTGTTAAGTTTGATATATTTTCTGTCCTGAGGCTGCTCACCCGGCGTATATGCCGTCAGCTCCGAATATCTTGCCTGCATGAATCTGCTCATTGCGCACCTCTTTTTTTAAGCAGATCGGCGCGCCTCTTCGTGACTGAAAGCGCGTGCGCGTCGAGTCCCTCCGCTCTTGCTATCGTTTCAATGTCGCCCGATGCCTTTATGAGAGCATCCTCGGTATAATAAGTATACGCGGATTTTTTTACAAAGTCTTCAACTGAAAGCGGACTTGAAAATCTTGCCGTGCCGCTCGTGGGGAGCGTGTGATTCGGTCCCGCATAATAATCTCCCACGGCAGTGGGCGTATTCCTTCCCAGGAAAACGGATCCCGCATTTTTTATGAGAGGCAGATAATCAAACGGGTTGTGATCCGGCATATCGGCACAGAGTTCGAGGTGCTCGGGCGCGATCTCGTTTGACAGATCGATCGCTTCGCATATATTTTCCGTTATTATCATTATGCCGTTTTCTTCGAGGGACGCTCCGGCTATTTCTGCACGCGGTATGCTGCTCAGAAGTCTGTCCGTTTCATTCTGCACTGCGTCGGCAAAGGACTCGCTGTCCGTTATGAGTATCGAGGACGCCATCCTGTCGTGCTCAGCCTGTGCGAGCATATCGAGCGCTATGTGCGTGGGGGAATTTTTGCCGCAGGCTATTATGACTACTTCGCTGGGGCCCGCCGTCATATCTATATCGACTATGCCCCGCACCTGATTCTTTGCTTCGGCCACATACGCATTGCCCGGTCCGGTGATCTTATGCGCTCTCGGTATCGTTTCTGTCCCGTACGCCAGAGCCGCTATCGCCTGGGCTCCGCCTGCCTTAACGATGTGATCCGCTCCCGCCGTTTTGGCGGCGGCGAGTATTTCACACGGAATGTTGCCGTCTCTGTCGGGAGGCGTTGTTATCATTATATTTTTTACGCCCGCTATCTTGGCAGGTATACAGTTCATGAGCACCGTTGAAGGATACCTTGCGGTGCCTCCGGGCACATATATGCCCACCGTTTCGAGAGGTATCACTCTCTGTCCGGTCACTATGCCGTCCGAGCTTATCATATAACCCGTCTGAACCTGTTTTTCGTGAAATTCCTTTATATTTGCGGCGGCTCTTTCAAGCGCTTCCGTAAGCCTTTTGTCGGCATTTTGTGCGCCTTTTTCTATTTCTTCCCTGTCTATTATAAGAGAGCCGCATACGTCCGCCCCGTCAAATTTCTTTGTGTAATCTGTCAGGGCTTCATCTCCGTGTCTTCTGACATTTTCTATTATCTCGCGCACGGCGTCGCTTATCACTTTTTTTTCAGGCTGAGGCTGTATTATATCTTCGCGTTTCAGGCGTCTGCCTTTTGCATATATCTTTTTTATCATTTTCTATCTGTCTCCCAATTCCGTTTTACGCAGGAGCGCTTCTATTTCGTCGTGTCTGAACTTATACGACGATTTATTTGCGATTATCCTGGCGCTCACAGGCACTATCTCCTCAATTACTTCAAGATCGTTCTCAAAAAGCGTCGTTCCTGTCTCAACTATATCCACAATGACATCGGACAGTCCCAGAATGGGCGCCAGCTCTATCGAACCGTTAAGCTTGATTATGTCGATCTCCCTGCTCTTGCCTCTGTAGTGCTCTTTTGCTATGTTCGGGAATTTTGTCGCTACTCTGAGGGGCCTTTCGGTATCATCCCTGAAATTCTTTTTTGCGGCCACGCACACGCGGCATTTTCCGATATGCATATCCTTGAGCTCATATACGTCAGGCGAATATTCCAGTAAAATATCCTTTCCCGCCGCTCCTATATCGGCGCTCCCTCTTTCAACATATATGGGAACATCCGACGGCTTTACCCAGAAATATCTCACACCCGTTTCTTCGTTTTCAAATATGAGCTTCCTGCTGTTTTCTCTTATGGACGGGCACCCAAAGCCGGCTCTTTCGAATATTCCGTATACCTTCTCGCCGAGTCTGCCCTTAGGGAGCGCTATATTCAGCATAATCTCTCAAGCTCCCTTCCGTTTATATAATAAATGCCGCCTCCGGATACTTCTTCACATATATCCGGGGTCTTTTCATCTTTTCCGAGCCTTCTCACCGATATGCTCCTGTTATCACGCGTGAAATCTCCCACCGCACGCGTGAGCCTCTCCGTATCCGAATCATCATCGTAATATATTACCGTTTCGGCCGAGTCCTCGCTGTTTCCCGGTGCATACTGCTCTATCAGGCCGAGATATACGGCAAATCCCACCGCATTCGATCTCTTTCTGAATCTTTCCAAAAGCCTGTCATACCGTCCGCCCGAGAGTACATTTACGGGTATGCCTTCAATGAAACCGCTGAAAACGATCCTGTCGTAATAATCTATATCATGTATCACGGACATATCTATTCTGAATCTGTCGGCACATCCTGCCGCTCTTAACTGTCTGTATATATCCTCAAGCTCCGAAACGGCGCGGTCCGTGTCTTCGCAGCAGCTTATATTCTTAAGTACGGGAAGCACGCTCTCAAAGCTCCCCCACAGAGAAGCGGCCTCGGAGAGTTTTTCTGAAGCCTCAGCGCTTATCCCCGATGACTCGCAAATCCTGTATATGTCATGTGTGTTCTTACATTTCACGCACGATATTATATCGGAAGCCGCCTTATCGTCCGCTTTTGCGTATGAAAGGAGTCCGCTTATAAATCCCATGTGTGAAATGTCGATGATATAATGTTCGGATATACTTTCGAGACTCCTTGCTGCCAGCAGGAGCACCTCACATGTTTCGTACAGTCCCACGTCGCCTACACATTCGAGGCCTACCTGGAGTATCTCACGTATGTCGTTTACGTTCTTGACCGTTCTGTAAACATTTTCTCTGTAGAACAGCTTCTGCGTGCCGTCAGAGGGTTTATAATTTTTAATGATGGACAATGTGACATCGGGTCTGAGAGCCATGAGCTTGCCCGTCATATCCGTAAAAGTTATCACATTATCGCTTACAAGGAAATTTTTATTCTCAGCATACAGCTCATACGACTCAAATCTGCTCATTTTATACGGTTTATAACCGTACTGTCTGTACAGATCTTTAAGCGCAATAACCGTCTCATCTTCGCTTCTTATATTGAGCTCAGGAATAGTCAAATAAGGCAACCTCCCAAATAATTTCGCGGTATTATATAACACTTTAGCGTATTAGTCAAGTAAAGTGAAATAGGTACAGACCAAATTTAAAAAGGCCGTCGCTCGTGAGCTTTTGACTCATTTGCGACAGCCTTCTCATACAGCAAAAATCGATCTTATAAAATCAATATTTATAGATCATCAGTTTGCCTTTGTTCTGCGATACAGTGTAGAAAGCATCATAGCTGCTGCAGCTACTACGAATACAGCCGGTACGAACCAGTTGATATCGCCTGTTGTGGCATTATCTTCCTTGTCGTTTCCTCCGGTGGTGTTCTCATTGCCGCTTCCCTGCTGATCGTTATCTGCAGGGGGCTCTGCAGTCTGCTCACCCTTCTCAAGAGTAAGCGTTCCGAGGCCGAGCTTGCCTACTGCCCAATCGCTGAGATCGGAAGATACGGCAGCGCCTGTTTCTGCGGGAGCTCCGTCAGCGCCTACTACAACTACGAACGGAGAAAGCGCCATTGTGCCTTCGGCAAATGTGAAGCTGTCATCGGAAATGCGGAAAGCTTCTATGGGAAGTAAAACTTCCGTTGTCTTAAGATCTCCGTCCTCTGCGGAAGCGATCGTGACCTTATCCTTTATGCTGGCGGGAGCTGCCGTTGCGTCGGCAAGAGCAGTCTTCTGGTTGTGAAGGAGAACTTCACCGGCAGGTGTTATCGTAAAGAAAAGTCCCTGCTGTGCAGCATCGATCTGATCGCCGGGGTTGCAGTCTATCTGGATCTGCGAAGCTTCGGTCATAGCCTTAGGATATGTTACCGCAACATACAGTCCTTTGGAAGACCAAGCGAAGTTAAATGAAACTTCTACCGAAAGAGCGCCGAGGCCGCCCCAGGATGCCGCATTGTCCTTATTAAGAACAAATGCATCACCGTATTCGCCGTCGGAGACCTTACCGTCAACGGTAGGATCGCCGGCCTTTGCCGTTGCCGTCATGGCGTCTGCCGCAAAAACAGCGGTAGGAAGAGCCATCGCAACTGCAAGAACAACACATACAAATAATATACCTATCTTCTTCATGGTTATCCACTCCTTTAAGATATTATGGGCGTATCATATATGGTATGACTTTAAAAGTCAAGCACTATATGTCAGATCATACATTCTTTTTTTTCTTCATTATCAGGATTATCGCTACGACAACCGCTGCGATTATTACCGCCGCTACCGCAACTATGATTATTATGAGCCACAGGTTGCTGCCGCCATCAGTATCGGCTGCGTCCGGAGTAGCCGTCGCCTTAGCTGTCGTGGGAGCGGTAGTGGGCTTTGTCGTAGGAGTAGGCGTAGGAGCAGACGTTTCGGGCGCCTTCGTAGCCGGCGACTCGGTCTTGAGTTCACTGAAATCTCCGCCCTTAGCTATATACTGCTCAGCCGCTTCAACGGACTTAAAGAAAGCGCAGTAAGCGAGCTCAACGTCAAAGTCTGCGGAACACGAGTTAAATACGTCGAGACGTATTATGGAGTAATCTCCGGTAAGAGTGCCGCTCTTCTTCTCGTCCATGTTGATATTGACTATCTGCCAATCGGTGGTCTTCTGATACTTGATAGTACATGTCTGAGATTCACTGAGGCTTCCGCTGTCCGTAGTCGTCCAGTAGACCATACCTCCCAGAGGCGTTCCCTCGGGGAGCTTTACCTTGATCTGCATCACAGGCCACTCTTCGGCGTCTATCGGGATAGAAGGTCTCATCTGAACATTGGGGTCGCCGCTCGCCTCAACGGCAAGTACGATGGCATCCGATGTTTCATTGTAGTCGCCGACCAGAATATTCTGGAAAGCGTCAAATGTAACATAATCCTCCCAACTGCTGTTTTCCGAAAATTCTATATAAGCCTCGGGATTGGGCGCTATCTCATCGTCGCCGAGCGGAGCTGCCGTTGCAGGCGGAGCATATGAGGAACGGTCGGGACCCGATTGAGAAAATGCCTTCGCGTCGGCCTCTGTCGGGAAGAAGGCCAGATACTCGATGAGCATTTCCGAGCCGTCAGGCACATTACCGCCGGAGCCGTTCAGATACATGGCGTCAAGACGTATATCCGTTACGTTACCCTCCCATGTAGAGGTTTCGAGAGGAGCTAGCACTGTGGCTGTCTCGCCGTCTTCCTCAGCTATACCGCCGGGGCCGTTGAGCTCATAAGCAGTGTCAAGGTTTGCCTGAGGAATATTAACCACATATGTCTTAAAATCGGAATCCTTTGCGGAAATATCAAAATGGGCAACCGTACTTCCCGATACGGGATGAATGTCGGTACCGTAATGCATCTCAAAAACAGTTACTTCCGAAAGATTCTTAAGCTTGATCACCATCCACTGGTTGTCATCGGCGCTGAATCCGCCGGAAGACACTACAGTAAAATACGGATCGCTCTTCTCCGTATTCTCCGTAAGGGCAACTATGTCCATCGCGTGATCCTTCCATGAAACGGCAACATCATGTTCGCCTGAGCTCGAATGCTCGTTGAACAGATATTCCTCATAGAAGTCCAGCAGCTTTGCCGGTTCGGCAGCGGCAGACGAAGACAAGGGCACTATCGTGAGCATCGTCATCATCAACATAACCGCAACACAGATACTAAATATTCTCTTCATGTCAATATTACCTCCTTTTTTAATGATTGGATTATAATGTGTACAAATTAAAAATGCAATAGGAATTTTTCCTTAAGGGGTGCCCGGTCACACTCCGTCAAAGCCTTCAAACTCATACATGCCCGCTTTTCTGAGCGCGTCGGTATATGAATCATAGTCGATATCGATTATATTCGTAAAATAATGATTCTTATATTTTTTGCCGTTCAGCGTCCATTCTATGAGATAGAAGCACTTTTCGCCGTCTTTTATCTTGACCTCTCCTATCCTTTCGGCGCTGTCGGAATGTATGAGAGCATCGCCCGAAAGGACCGTCCTGCCGCCTTCCGTCAGATTGGTCACGGTAAACGAAACATCGGTATCGGCGCGCGTATCGTTCACGCCCATGAGCGATATGAACCCGTTTTCGGGCTCCTTGAACATAAGGCATATCGGCTCCTGAGAACGCTTTATGAAATGGTATGCGAGCTTTCTCGTGTAGTAATAGTCCACAACGGCATCCGATATCTGCGGCCAGCCGTCTATGAGATTCCACCATATTATTCCGGTCCTTCTCCATTTTGACGAGCGGAAGCGCTCTATGAAGAATTTTTTCGCCTCGGCCTGAGATATCTGGCTCTGCCTTGCAAAATTTTCAAGATCGTCCGCTTCCGTTTTACCGAAAAGAGTCTTGACCTGATCCGCCATGAGCCTTATCCTGTACGAATAAGCGACATCGGGAAGCAGCTCCATACAAGAGGAATGAACCTCCCATTCATCTTTAGGAAGACCGTTTTCCTTGAAGCACGGCCACAGTTCATCATCCGATATGAACTTTTTGAGCGAATCGGGAGACGGACAGCCGTGATAGCCCGTTTCACTCGCGAAATGACAAACGGTGGTGTTATAATACGAGCCTTTAAAATAATCGCGCGGCCCCCACAGATGATCCTCTGACGTGGGCTTGCCGTCTCTGAACGACTCACTCGTCATGTACGGTGAGCTCGGAAGGTACGGGCGCGTGAAATCGTGCGCGGCGCATATCCTCGCAAGGACTTCCCTCGTGACTACGTTCTTATCCGGATCCCTGCGTATCCCTCCCCAGTCCTGATATGCGTAATCGCCCTCGTTATCTCCCGCCCACAGGATGAGCGACGGATGGTTCCTGAGCCTTTTAATGACGCTTACGGCTTCCTTTTCCAGCATTTTGTAAAATCTTTCTTCCTGAGGGTAAACGGCGCATCCCATGGCGAAATCCTGCCACACCATTATGCCGTGCCTGTCGCAGAAATCGAAGAAATAATCATTCTCATATACGTTCCCGCCCCAGCATCTCGTTATATTGCAGCCAATGTCGTCGAGCATCTCAAGAGCGCGCGGCAGTCTGTTTATGTCGTTGGAATGGAACGCATCCACAGGCACCCAGTTGGAGCCCATGGCAAATATTTTCCTGCCGTTTATCCTGAAGCAGAATTCGCCGCTCCCGCTTTCATCTGTGACATTCGTCCTGTCAAGCTGCACGGTACGCACGCCGAAGTTCACTTTATACGTGTCGCACAGCTCGTCTTTATAGTAAAGGCGCAGAGTTGTGTCGTACATGTCCTGCGCGCCCGCATTCTTAGGCCACCAGAATCTGCAGTTCTCTATGCCGAAGCGGAATATTCCCTGCGTGTGCCACAGTCTCTTCTTAAAATAGAATCTGCTCTCCCCGCAGGTTCCCTCCGCCTCGAGAGAATAATCCATGAGCAGGTCGCGCGAAACATTCAGATAGAAAAATACGCTCGCATACGCCGTTTTTGCCTCCGTATCCACGCTCGTCGCATATATAAAAGCGTCGTCTATGCGGTCCTTCTTCCTTTTCATGAGAAAAACGCTCTTCCATATGCCGCATGAGACTATCCTGGGCATTATATCCCAGCCGTACATGTGCGGAGCCTTCCTTATATACAGCGATTCATACGCATAATCCTGAGCGTTGCACACGGGAGGGAGCTCATATTTTCTCGCTTCTATAAGGGCGGGCTTGATATGCACGAGCAGCTCATTCCTGCCGTCATTGAGTTTAAGCGGGCCCGTCTCGTGTGAAATATACATGTTGTCCGCGTGTAATACGCATTCCGAGTTCACATACACGTCCGCTATCGTATCGATGCCGTCGAATCTTAAATATTCGCTTCCGTCAGGCGAATCGACATTGAATTCCGTATAATACCATACATGTCTGTTCTCGAGCTCCTGCATTTTGAGAGTATTTGTCCCGAAAAAGGGATCCTCTATGATGCCGGCTTTGTAAAGCTCCGGTTCAAAATTACCGGGCACGTTCGCCGGTATGTCCGTAAATCCTCTCACATTGAGGTCGGCTATCGTATGTATCTCATCCGCATAGTCCTTACATACACAGTTTTCCTCATAAGCAAGCCTCCACACTCCGTCAAGGCACACCGGAATGTCGGCCGCAGATATGTCCGTTTTGTTCATGATGATCGTACTGCTCCTTTCAAGATACGCAATTTCGCTATATTTAGGTATATTTCGTCATATTTCGTTGGTTTCAGTTAATTTTGCGCTTTACCGCGTTTCAGTCGCGGGACCACAGCTTTATGCCGGCATTTTCAATGAAAGCGCACATATCCTTAACCCTGTCGTCCCTGTATTCCGCTATCCTGTGGCTGTCAAATCCCACGCTGAGACATACGCCCGAACGTCTTACTATGTCCTGTTGATATTCGCTTTTTACAAAATCCTTTACATATGCATGCTCTCTGTAACCGTGTATGGAGTCATATGACACGTTCATTTCCCAGAATATCCCGTTTTCGGCAAGGCGTGTAAAATATTCAAGAGGGTCTGCGCCCTCCACCGCAAGGTATGAAAACAGATCCGTGTGCGCGATGCCTGTATTGCAGCCGCACCTTTTGGCAAAATCGAATATGCCCATTCCTCCCACGCAGCTGTCAGGGCGGTCTATGTGCTCGACAAGACAGTAATCAAAATACGATATATCCTCATCTGGCGTTATGCAGAGACCGTTTACAGTGGCTATCTCTATGCCCCTCAGAAGGCGGAGTCTGCCGCTGTATCTGTCCCTGAGCTCTGTGAGTACGTTGAAATACTCCCGTTTTCTTGAGCCTATACCGTAATTGTGATCGCTTATGCCGAAAAGGCCGATACCGGCTTCAACCGCTTTTTCAGCAAGCTTTTCCGGTTCATCGGCTCCGCAGTTTGAGTAATAAGTATGAGAATGAATATCCTGTATCATACAGCACCGCCGTCAGTCAAAAAGTGCAGCCACGTACTCATCGGGAGAAAACGGCTGAAGATCTTCTATTCCCTCTCCGACTCCTATGAGCTTCACCGGGAGCCTGAGCTCATTGCATATTGATACTACAACGCCGCCTTTGGAAGATCCGTCCAGTTTTGTGAGTATTATTCCGGTGAGATCCGCAACCTCGGAAAATGCCCTGGCCTGATTTACCGCATTCTGCCCGGTCGTGGAGTCGAGCACGAGGAGTGTCTCATGTCTGACATCGGGGAGCTCTCTCGCTACGACACGTGCCATTTTGGCAAGCTCATCCATGAGATTCTTCTTATTGTGGAGGCGTCCCGCAGTATCGCATATGAGGACGTCTGTTTTTCTCGCCTTTGCGGCGCGGCATGCGTCAAAAAGAACTGCTGCGGGATCGGAGCCCTCTCCCTGCTTTATGATATCCGCGCCGCTCCTTTCGGCCCATATCGCAAGCTGATCTATCGCCGCCGCTCTGAACGTATCGCCGGCTGCAAGCAGCACGCTCTTTCCGCTTTCTTTATAAAGGTGCGCGATCTTACCTATAGACGTAGTCTTGCCTACGCCGTTTACGCCTATCACCGTTATCACCACCGGCACATCGTTCGTGTCAAGCTTCATCTCACCTATATTTAGGAGACCCGAAATGCACTGCTCGAGCTCCGAACGTATGTCCGCCGCATCCGTGAGCTTCTTATCCTTCACCGCGGCGCGCAGACTGCTCATTATATTTTCGGTCGTTTCAACGCCGAAATCGGACGATATGAGTATATCCTCCAGCTCTTCAAAAAGATCCTCGTCAATCTTACCGAATCCGGCGAGCACAGTGTCTATCCTGCCGAGGAAGCTCGCCTTCGTTTTTTTTAGACCGTTTTTAAGTTTGTCAAAAAAGCCCATCCGCCGTGTGTCTCCTTTTTTAAACAGATATTACAGATGATATCATTTACTCATTTTAAGAGATATCACCTTTGATATGCCCTTCTCCTCCATAGTGACGCCGTACAGGGACTCGGCGTTTTCCATTGTGCCCTTTCTGTGCGTTATCATTATAAACTGAATATTCTTTTCTATTTTTGAAAGATAATCGGACAGCCTGTAAACATTTGCATCGTCAAGAGCAGCTTCTATCTCATCAAGCAGACAAAACGGCGAAGGATGCATCTTGAGTATGCCGAAAAGCAGCGCTATCGCCGTGAGGGCTCTCTCGCCGCCCGATAAAAGGAGCATGTTCTGAAGCTTTTTGCCCGGAGGCTGCGCCTGTATCTCTATGCCGCATTCGAGCACGTCCTCGCCCTCCTCGAGTACGATGTCTGCCTTTCCTCCCCCGAAAAGCTCCCTGAAAACGGTCTTGAAATTCTCCCTTATGAGCACGAACTGCTCTTTAAACTGCTTTCTCATGACCGAGTTAAGGTCGGATATCACTCTCTTGAGCTTTTCCTTCGATTCGTCCATGTCCTTCTTCTGTGCCGACATGAATGTAAAACGTTCCTTTGTGCTCTCAAATTCCTCTATGGCATTCACATTGACGGGTCCGAGAGCCTTTATGGCCGTTCTGAGCTCCTTTATGCGTTTTGACGCCTCGGCGTAATCGTCAATGTGTGCGCCGCCGGTCAGCTCCTTTGCGGCGGCATATGTGAGCTCATATTCCTCCCACAGCCTGTTCTTGCCGGCATTGATCTCGCTTTCCTCGCGCACGAGTCTTATCTCGGCTTTATTTATATTGTCCGTAAGGCGTGTTATCTGCCCGCTTATTTCCGTTATCCTGCCGAGCATGCCGCCGAGCTCCGCGTCAAGCGCGCTCTTCATGCTCTCATATCCGGAAAGACTCTTCTCCGCCTCTTCCCGCTCCGAATCCGCCGATGCGACCTTTGCGGCATATTCGCTGTTTTCCTTATTTATGCGTTCTGTCTCTCTGTCTATGTCGGAAAGCTGTATGCCGTAATATTTCATGCGGTCGTCGGATTCTTTAATTTCACGCTCGTATCTGCTCACGTCGTCCCGCAGCTTGTTCAGGGCGGCCTTTGTATCGGCCTCCTCCAGCGTTTTTGCCATAAGAGCCTTATTTGCGTCGTCCAGTGCCTTTTCGGCGTCTGCTCTTCTTTTTTCCGATACTTTGAGCGATCTGTCCGCTTTCTCAAGCTCGGCGAGCAATACTCTGCCTTCCTCTTCGGCCTCCTCTACGGAACGCCTTGCCGCGAGCATTGCGTTTACCTGTTCCTTGAGCTCTGCTACGAGCTTATCGCGTCTTTCCGTTTCTCCGCGCCTTTTTTCAACGAGAGCCGTGTGTCTGGCGCTCCATTGTGACAGGCTCAGCTCGCAGGCATGTATTTCCCGTTGCAGCGATTCCTTTTCCGCTTCCAGCTCGGACGCGCGTTTTGCGCACGATTCGGAGGCTTTGCGGGCTTCCTCGCAGGCGGCTTGGCTGTCGCGCATCTTCTTCTCGAGCTCCGGTATCTCCCTCGTCCTTGAGAGAGTACCTGCCGATTGACGGCCCCTCTCCGCGCTTCCTCCCGTTATGGCGCCGGATGTGCGTAAAATGTCTCCGTCAAGCGTGACACACATAAATGCGTATCTGTTTCCGGACGCGCATCTCAATGCGCAGTCAAGACTGTCAAATACCGCGACCCTTGAGAGCAGGCTGTCGACGGCCTTTTTGTATTTTCTGTCATACTCCGCAAGCTCTGACGCTATGCCGATAAAGCCGTCGGATCCGGCAAGCGTTCGCTGCGTCTCAGCGTCAAAATACCTCACATTCACGGATGTAAGAGGCAGGAATGTCGCCCGCCCGTATCTGCCCTTCTTAAGATACTCAATAGCCTTTCTGGCATCGTCCTCGGTCTCGGTGATTATATTCTGGTAAGCCTGTCCGAGGGCCGTCTCTATCGCGGTCTCATATTTAACGGGCACGCGTATGAGCTGTGCCACAGCCCCGCACACGCCCCTTCCGAATTCCGGGTTCGACCGGCAGAGTGAGAGTACCTTCTTGACACTGAACGCATATCCCTCGTAATCATTTTCCATTTCACGTATCGCGGTAAGCCTCGCTCCGGCTGACTGAAGCTCCGCGGAAGCGGACGACGCGATATCCGAATACATGCTTTCTTTTTTCTTTACTGTGTCCAGCTCCTCGGATCTGTTCTTCAGAAGCTGCAAGCTGTCCTCAAGCCTCTCCTCGGCGGCTTTTTTTTCGGTCTCGGCTGCCTCTATGGCTCCCGTATCGACCTCCGAGCTTGACTCCAGCACCGAAAGCTCCTCATCAATGGACAGCTTCCGCGCGCTTATGAGCTCTGCCTGCGCGCGTCCCGCATCGGCCTTATTCTGCGCTCTGCCTGCGAGCAGCTTAAGTTCGACTGTCTTATCGGAAACAGATGCCGCCTCGCGTCTTGCATCGTCCGACTCGGCGGTATGTCTTGAATGATCCTCACGGAGCCTTTGAGCCTCGTCTTCGAGCAGTGTCATCTTCTCCGAAAGAGCTTCTGCTTCCTTTGCGATCTCATCTATACGAAGAGCATAGGCTCCGTTCTTGTTCTTCTGCTCCTCCTGCTCCGCGTATATGCGTTTTTTGTTGTTTTCCGCCGATCTTATCTTTTCTTCGTTTATCTTTATATCGCCTTTAAAACGCTCGGTGCGTTTCTCGATGTCAAATATCCTGTTCCTCGTTTCGGATATCATATCCGAAAGCATGGACGCCTTGTCTGTCTTGCCCGCATTTTCGTTCTTTACGGCTTCGAGACTGAGCTCTGCGTTTCTTTTGTCATTCTGAAGTATCTCTATATCCGATCTGACGGCGGCAAGCTTTTCGCTTGCTCTGTCTATCGTTTCAGTCAGAACGCCGACTTCTATGTCCCTCAGTTCATATTTGTACTCAAGATACTTCTTTGCGGACGCGGCCTGCTTCTCGAGCGGCTTGAGCTGCCTTTCAAGCTCGTTTACGATATCGTTCACTCTCATGAGGTTCTGCTCGGTAAGACCGAGCTTGCGCTCGCTTTCCTGCTTGCGCATCCTGTATTTCATTATTCCGGATGCGTCCTCGAATATATTTCTCCTATCATCGGACTTGCTGTTCAATATCTCGTCTACTCTGCCCTGTCCTATTAAAGAATATCCGTCCTTGCCTATTCCCGTATCCGCAAACAGGAGGTGAATGTCCTTCATCCTGCACTGAGCGTTATTTATGAGATATTCGCTGTCTCCCGATCTGTAGAGCCTTCGCGTTATCCTCACTTCGCCGAAATCTATATTGAGACGCCTGTCCTCATTGTCAACGATGAGCGAGACCTCGGCCATTCCCACGGGCTTTCTGCTCTCCGTTCCCGAGAAAATGACATCCTCCATGCGGCTGCCTCTTAATGTCTTGGGGCTCTGTTCTCCCAATACCCACTTGACGGCGTCTGAGATATTGCTCTTGCCGCTTCCGTTGGGGCCGACTACGGCTGTTATTCCCTTATCAAAATCAAGTACCGTTTTATCCGCAAAGGACTTAAAGCCCTGCATTTCCAATCTCTTTAAGTACAAGCTCTTCTCCTCAATCCCGGGAAAATTTAAAACAAGCTGAATTTTACAATATTTGCAAATATCTTGTCAACCTTGCCAAACACGCCCCGCAGGAGTAGAATACACCGTATATTTTATATTTTACGAGGTGTTTATATTGGATATCGCACGCTGTATAGAAAGTGAATTTGACGATATGGTAACGGTGCTCGACAGACTCATACGCGTTCAGAGCGTAGGCGGAGAGCCGGAGGAATGCGCGCCTTTCGGGAAGGGGCCGAGGCAGGCTCTTGACGAGGTGCTGGACATAGCGTCCGAAATGGGATTTTACGCGAGGAACCGCGATGACCGTGTGGCTGAAATAGATATATACGACGATGCGGAGCCCGCTGTGGGCATACTCTGCCACGCCGACGTCGTGCCCGCGGGAAACGGTTGGACATATGAACCTTTCAGGGCGACACGCGATTCCGGTAAAATATTCGGGCGCGGCGCTATCGACGACAAAGGGCCTCTCACGGCGGCGCTCTTTGCGATGAAGCTTCTGAGGGACAATGTGCGTCCTCGGCACAATATACGTCTCATAGTGGGAACGGACGAGGAAAGAGGCTCAAATGATCTGGCGTACTACAGGGAAAGATATGCGCTCCCCGCGCTCGTGTTCACTCCGGACGCTTCGTATCCCGTGATCAATACGGAAAAGGGACGCGCCACGGGCATTTTACTGAGAAAGTGCATGTCGCAGCACGTTGTTTCGGCCCGCGGCGGCAGCGTTGTGAATGCGGTGCCCGACAGAGCGAGCGCAGTCCTTAAAGATATCACTCTGCATGATCTGGAGGCGGCAGCCGAAAAATGTGCGCAAATATGCGGCGTTCAATATGAGATATCAGAAAGCGGAGAGGGCACTTTTACTGTCCTTGCAAAGGGCACGGGCGCCCACGCTTCACTCCCGGAGGGCGGTGTAAATGCCGTTACGGGTCTGTTCACCCTCCTTGCATATACGGACAGTGACGCAGAAAGCGGCAATGATATATGGCGCTCCGCTCTGAGGCTCAGCCCTCACGGGAGTACGGACGGAGGCGCTCTGGGTATAGCATGCAGCGACGATATTTCCGGCGCTCTTACGTATTCGCTCGATCTGCTTGAATACGAAGACGGTATTTTTAAAGCGACCTTTGACATACGTTTTCCCGTGTGCATGAGCGGCGATGCGCTGAGAGCAAGGATCGCACAGGCCGCCGTACAGGAGGGCTTTGAGCTTGACTCATTCGGCGCATCCGAGCCTCACCATACGGACGGATCGTCCCTGCTCGTAAAGACGCTCCTTGAGGTTTACGGCGAAGCGTCCCGGGACGACGGATACAGACGCGAAGCCGCTCCCATCGATATAAAGGCGCTCTCAACGGGAGGCGGCACGTACGCTCACGGGATACCCGGAGCCGTTGCCTTCGGCCCGGAGCTCCCCGGCTCCGACAATCACATGCATGCGGCGGATGAGTTCATAAGCGAATACAATCTCAAGCTGTGCGCAAGGCTTATCTACAATGCGCTGGAAAAGCTCGATCTGAAGCCCTGAAGCGCGCCTATCGACATTATCTTTTCATTTGCTTCATATATTTCGTCGAACTGTGAAATGCTGACGGGGCTCTGCCCTGTCCCGCATTCCACTGTATAACCGGGCCTGTTCCTCTCCTGTATGAACCAGTCCTTGTATCCCGCATGGCCCGATTCTAAAGGCGTTATCTCAAGCGCGTAGCCGCCGGCCTTTTCCATGAGCAGGCCGATCTCCTTTGAATGCGGCGGCTCAAAGTCGAGATATTTCCAATATATGACATTTCCCCGGGTGTGATAAGATATCGTGAGCCTGAAATCGTTATTTCGCGTAAATTCCGCCATTGCGCTGCTCTCCGGCTCCGACAGCGGGAAGGGCCCCACATAGTCCCGTGGCCCCGGGAGCGTATACCCCTGCGCGAATTTTATTTCCCTTGCGTCATCCCATCCCGCCGGATAGTTCAGATTGAGATCCACGCCGCTTATATTGGCTTTCCATCCCGATGTGAAATCCACCGCCGGATAATTCTCCGATAAGGCGGCGGCAGAATCGTACACGGCGCTCCCCTTTTCAAAATAGCCGTTTACGAGATCCACGCCGTCCGGATTTACCATAGGCACAAAATATATCTTACCGGAATCGTATATCTCTTTTGCGTCATATCCCCCTATCATGCCCCCGAAGGCACGCTTTTCGGCAAGCATTTCGGCATATTTCAACACGACAGGCGTGGTTATCCATTCATTTGCGTGATGCGAAGCGTTGTACATGACGGCGCTGTCGCCTCCTCCCGCAGTGAGGCAATAAAGCGGTCTTCCCAGCACGCTCGATCCTATCACGGACTGCTGCACAAAAGGATATCTCGCCCGTATCCCTTCTATGAAAAGAGACATGAGCTCCCATGTGTAAGAAATGCGTCCGTACGTAACATGACCGTCTCCGGGCCCCGCAAGAGCTATGGGAACGGTTATCACGGCGCCTGCCGGTATGTTGAAGGGGCTTATGTCGGGATTGGCGGTCGAGACAGCCTCCGAAGTGGTGTCGAAGCGCCTCGCTATCCTGTAAAATGTATCTCCCTTTTCTACTCTGTACCGTACATATCCGGTTATATACGGGAGCAGCTTCTTCCATGTTGCCTGACCCGCAATGCCGTCCGCTCTCAGACCGGCGCTCTGCTGAAACGCGAACACGGCTCTGTAAGTGCTCTCACCGAACATGCCGTCTATACCGTCGTTATCGCCGTTTAATCTATATCCGGCCCGAATGAGCGCAAGCTGGAGCATTTCAACAAGAGGTCCGCGCGCACCTCTCCGCAGTATTTTCATATAAAGAGCCTCCTCATAAAGATGCCAAACTCTTTAATATTATATGACGCGTAAAATATCAAGTTGCGTAGCCGGAGCGCACGAGCTCGCTGTAAAGGCCGCCGTGTGACATAAGCTCCTCGTGGGTGCCGTATTCCGCTATATTTCCGTTATCCATCACAAGTATTATATCCGCATTCCTTACGGTAGACAGCCTGTGGGCTATCACGAAGGAGGTCCTGCCCTTCATCATTTCACGGAAGGATCTTTGAATGGACTGCTCCGTGAGAACGTCAACAGAGCTTGTAGCCTCGTCAAGTATGAGCATGGGAGCGCCCGGGAGCATGGCTCTTGCTATCGTGAGCAGCTGCCGCTGCCCCGCCGAAAGGCCGTCTCCTTCCCTGAGCACGGTATCGTAACCGTTGGGGAGTCTTTTTATAAAGCTGTGAGCGTGGGCCGCTTTTGCGGCTCTTATGACGTCCTCCTCCGAAGCGCCGTCGCAGGCATATGTGATATTTTCTCTTACAGTGCCTTCAAAGAGCCACGTATCCTGGAGCACCATCGTAAAAAGGCCCCTCACGCTCTTTCTCGTGACGGAATTTATGTCGATGCCGTCTATAAGTATCTTACCGCCCGTGGCATCGTAAAATCTCATAAGGAGATTTACGAGCGTCGTCTTTCCCGCGCCGGTGGGCCCCACTATGGCGCACAGCTCTCCCGGCTTTACGGATATGCTGAGATCCTTTATGAGGGGCCGCTCGGGCACATAAGAAAAGCTCATATCTTCAAAGCACACGCTGCCCTTACAGCTTCCGCTCATTTCACTCATAGTCGGCGTTCCGCACGGCTCGTCATATTCTTCTTCCTCTGAAATGAGCCTGCTGACTCTTTCCGCGGAGGCGATCGCGCTCTGTATCTGTGTCGTAACTCCCGCTATATCGTTTATGGGCTTTGCAAACTGTGTGGCGTATGTCAGAAAGGATGCTATCCTGCCTATTGAAAGTCCGTATGCCGCCGAGGCTATGCCTCCCGCGACTCCCACCGAAATATATGCTATGTGGTTGACAAGTCTCGTGGAAGGATTTATCTGGCCTGACGCGAACTGCGCCTTCTGCCCCACCGCGTACAGTTCTTCGTTTAAGTGTCGGAACTCAGATATCATCTTGTCCCCGAGACCGTATGCGGCTACGTCCGAATACGCGCTTATTATCTCCTCCGCAAAGCCGTTCATCTCTCCCGTTTTATACTGCTGCTTACTGAAGAGCTTTGCCGATCTTATCACGACGAATTTTGCCACAAAGACAGAAAGAGGCGTTATAACGAGCACGAGCAGCGCTATCCAGACGTTCATACAGAACATGAAAACTATTATGCCGCAAATCGTCACAGACCCCGATATGATCTGTGAAAGGCACTGCGTGAGCCCGTCCGAAATATTTTCGATGTCGTTTGTGATGCGGCTCATGATATCACCGTGCTTGTTTGTGTCAAAAAATCTCAGCGGGAGCTTCTGAAGCTTTTCAAATGCGTCGTTTCTGACAGCCTCCACTGTCCTGCCGCTCAGTATGGCGGACAAAAAAGGCACCGCCCACTGAAAAAGCGCTCCGAATGCGTACAGCACCGCGAGTATAATGATATATTTCACGAAATCCCCGTCAGACGGGCTTTTTGATATGCTGTCGACCGCTTCCCCGAGAAAATACGGCGCCGTCATAGAAAGCGCAGCGCTCACGAGCGCGCATATCACGGTAAGCGCGAGAAGCATTCTGTATTTTCTCATATAGCTCCATATCCATCGTATCATAACGGACGTTTTCCTTTCCGCGGCATATTAAGACAGCTGTAAAATACTTTTATAAACATCGCATGTTTCCGAAAGCTCTCCGTGCGTTCCGAATCCCACACATTCCCCGTCGTCAAGCACCATTATCTTATCGGCATGTGAAATGCCGGATGTTCTCTGAGCCGATATGATGAGATTGTCGTACGTCATTTGTGATAAGGCGGCACGGAGCTTTGACTCGGTGACGTAATCCAGGGCGCCGGTGCTGTCATCGAGTATCAGAAGGCGAGGCTTCCTGACAAGAGCTCTGGCTATGCTCATGCGCTGTCTCTGGCCTCCGGAAAAATTCGCCCCGCCCCTTTCGACGTATGTTTCATATCCGCCCGGAAGCGCCTCTATAAAGCCGGATGCCTGAGCGCATTCGGCGGCTTTCCGCACATCCTCCTCTGATGCCTTATCATTTCCGAGTAAAATATTTTCATATACCGTACCCGAGAACAGTACAGCCTTCTGAGCGGCGAGAGCTATATCGCGCCGCAGCTCCGCGGCAGGCACGGAATTCACATTTCTTCCGAAGAGGAATATATCACCTTCACTCGGCCTGTAAAAGCCCATTATGAGATTTATGAGGGTGGTCTTGCCGCTTCCCGTAACTCCCGTGATGCCGAGCGTTTCACCCTTTCTGAGAGTAAAGCTTATGTTCTTAAGAGCGGGCTCGTTTGCGTTATTGTATGAGAATGTGACATTTCTGAATTCAAGAGTTATATCCGACGGGCCCGCCGCAGTGTCTTGAGCGCGCGGTCCGCACTGCGCGGACGGCTCGTCCTGCACGGCGGTGTCCAGCACTTCTTTTACGCGTGCGTAGGACGCCGCGGCTTTTGTGAAGAGGACTACGAGATTTGCTATAACGAGAAGAGCCGTCACCATGTACGTTATATAGTTTATAAAGGCGATCATTTCACCGCCCGTCATGCCGCCCGAGTCTATCTTTATCTTGCCGAACCACAGTATGCATATCACGGCCGCATTCATTATGACGGATGTCATGGGATTGAGGAGCGCGGATATTTTACCGACCCTTACAGATGCGTTAAAATATTGGCCGTTTGCGTCTGCGAAGCGTTTTTTTTCGTGGTCTTCTTTGGAAAACGAACGTATCACTCTTACTCCGGAAAGATTTTCACGGACTATGAGAGATATCCTGTCCAGTCTTTTCTGAACGAGTCTGTATATGGGTACCGTTACCTTTATTATCATATAAACGGCGGCGGAAAGAAGAGGGAGAGCCGCGAGTATTATGACCGACAGCTTAAGATCGATATACATCGCCATCACGAGGCTCCCTATGCATATGAAAGGAGCGCGTATCACAAGGCGTATCAGCATAGCCACAGCCTGCTGCAATATATTCACATCGTTTGTGAGGCGGTTCGTAAGGGCCGCCGTACCGAATTCGGATATGTCGGCATGCGACATCGACAGTATTTTGGCAAAGAGCCTGTTCCTGAGAGCCGTGCCGAAGCCCTGCGACGCTGCCGACGCGTAATATTGACATACGAGCGCGGAGCAGAAGCCAAGTATAGCTATGCCGAGCATAATAAGCCCCTGACATACGATATATTTCACACCGCGCTCTGCCGCGTTATCTATTATGTTGACCATAAGAGTCGGTATCAGGAGCTCGAGTACGGCTTCGGCAAGCTTGAAAACGGGGCCGGCTATAAGCTGCTTTTTGTATCTTAATAAATCCTCTTTCATCAAATTCATTCTGTCTCTACGGTAAAGCCCTCTCTTTCCGAGAGTTCTTTGAGCATATCCACCGCTTTACCGAAGTCGTCGCCGCTGTCCTTCTTTTTCTGTCCGGAAGGAGCGGGAGCTTTCTGCTCCCCGCTCTGAGTTATGATATCACCGAGTTCTTTTTGCGTAGAATATAGTATGTTGAGCTTGATGCCGTATGCTTCCGAGGCGCTTTCTATCAGTATCTCGGTCGCTTCCTTCTTTATTATCATGTCCTTGACCACGGGGTTTGCAAATACGAGTATGAGATTCCCTCTTCCGTCCAGTATGCCCTTACCGTTTATCTTAATCAGCGATGAAAGAGAAGCCTGACCCTTTGACGATATATTCATTATAAATTCGTTCCAGTCGTCGCTGCTCGATGCGCGGCCTGAAACGGAAGCCGGTGAGGCAGTCGGAGCCTTAGCATGAGGCGCAGTCGCAGTCGCGGCGTGATCAGCGGCCGCAGCCTTAGCAGGAGCCGGCACTTGATCCGGAGCCGCAGCCCCGGAATGAGCGGGAGCGTAAACCGAATTCTCCCTTCGCGCCGGCTGGATACCGGAGCTTACAATGTCCGAAACGCGTTTTTCCAGCACGCTGATCCTTTCCGAAATATCGGCCTCTGTACTGTCCCATTTTCTGTCGCAGAGGGACAGCACGCCGGCCTCAAAAAGTATTTTACGCTGTACGGCCCATTTGAGATCGGCATCAAGCTTTGAAAGAGAACGTATCATGAGCGATATCTCCTCTTTGCCAGAAGCGGAGGCTATCTTATTGAGAGCCGCCATGCTCTCCTCCGTCTCGTAAAGTATATCTCCCGTATTCTTTACTGTCATTATGACAAGCACATTCCTGAATATCTGCATGAGCTCCGCGATAAAATCGGACGGATCCCTGCCCTCCGAGAACAGAGCGGAAGTCATTTTAAGTATTTCTGCGCCGTCGGACTCAATGATATTCAAAGCGAATCTTTCTATAAATTCCCTGTCGATAGAACCGGTAGCCGCTCTTGCGGCATGAAGAGTGAGCCTGTCGCCGCATGAGGCGAGCGTCTGATCGAGCAGGCTTATGGCATCTCTGAGAGCGCCGTCCGATTTCTGAGCGATGAATGCGAGGGCCGGCATATCATACGCGATCTGCGCGTCGTCGCATATTTCATGAAGCCTGCCTATTATGCCGTTTTGCGATATTCTCCTGAAATCATATCTCTGGCACCTTGAAAGTATCGTTACCGGCAGCTTGTTGGGCTCTGTCGTCGCAAGTATGAACACTACGCCTTCCGGGGGCTCCTCCAGTGTCTTGAGCAGAGCATTGAAAGCGCCTGCGGAGAGCATGTGCACCTCATCTATTATAAATACCTTGTATTTTGCAACGGACGACGCATAGGCCGTCTCCTCTATTATAAAACGTATATTGTCCACACCGTTGTTGGAAGCGGCGTCTATTTCCGAAACATCAAGTATCTGCCTGTTTATTATGTCGCGGCATACGTCGCACTCATTACACGGGCTTCCGTTTTTGGGATTGAGACAGTTGATGGCTCTTGCAAATATTTTCGCCATTGTGGTCTTGCCCGTTCCGCGCGTGCCGCAGAAAAGATAAGCATGAGCGATCCTGCCGGTTATGACCGCATTCCTGAGAACAGTAACAACGGCCTCCTGCTCTACGACCTCTTCAAATGTCATAGGTCTCCATTTTCTGTATAAAGCCATGTAAGCCATGTGCCTGTTCCTCCCTTAAAAATTTCGGCTCTCTAAGGTACCGCCGGAAAGGATACGGCACACAGAGGGCTTCGCTTACCGCTGCTTCCTTCCGGACCTGACGGGGTTCACAAATTTCTGTTGCGTATGTCCCGGCCGCACCTTGGAAAGCCGAAATTGTAAGACAGAGTATACAATATTTTACGTACAAGCGCAATCGCAAATTTTGATATGCGCGCCGTATGGCTTTTTCTGTCAAAATATGCTATCATTCGCAAATCCTGACTTCATCAGTATTCGGAGGTTTTTATGAAAGATGAATTCGAATCATTCGGGCCGCTGTCGGCAACAGACGACTTAGGCCGCGTCCTGCCCACCGCAGAGGAGACGGGACTGCCCAAAAAGGACCGCACCGTAGGCATATTTTATTTTCTTTGGTGCGGCATGCACAGCAGCGACAAAAGGCCGCTTGATATCACGCGTCTCCTTCGCGCCGACCCTGAAGCCGGTCACAAACCGGACTCTGAGGTGTGGGGCCCCTACTCTGCCATGCATCACTGGGGCGAACCCATGTTCGGTTACTACTATTCCGAAGACGAATGGGTAATGCGGAAGCACGTTGAAATGCTCACGCACGCCGGTATTGATTTTCTCGTATTTGACACCACTAACGCCGTTATATATGAACCGCAGGCTAAAATGATGCTCCGTCTGCTGTCCGAGTACCGCAAGGCCGGATTCAATACGCCCAAGGCGATGTTTTACACAAATACACGCTCGGGATATACAGCGCAGCTTATTTACGACCGTATATACAAACAGGGCTATATGTCCGATTCCTGGTTCTGCGCAGACGGCAAGCCCCTCATAATAGCGCGCGAATCCGAGTGCTCGGATGAGGTGCGCGGATTTTTTACCATTAAAATGTCTCAGTGGCCGAACGAGCCTACAAAGCAGGGCGGATGGCCCTGGATGGATTTTGAGCGTCCGCAGCGCGTTTTCGAGAATTTAAAGGGAGAAGAAGAGATAATCAATGTTTCCGTGGCGCAGCATCCGCAGATACATTTCGGCGATTCCGCCATGTACGGCGAGGACGCCAACAGAGGCCGCTCATTTCACAACGGCAGCAACGACCTTTCCGAGGGGGCGTGGAAACACGGGTATAATTTTCAGGAGCAGTGGGACAGGGCGCTGGAGACGGCGCCGCCGTATGTGTTCGTCACGGGATGGAATGAATGGATAGCAGGCCGCTGGAGCGGCACGCCGGAAAGACCCATGTCATTTGTAGACTGCGCCGATCTTGAATTTTCACGCGACATCGAGCCCATGAAGGGCGGATATTTTGACAATTATTATATTCAGCTCATCGACAATGTGCGCAGGTATAAAGGATGCGAGCCCGTCATACACCAGCCGCAGCACATTACCGCCTCTGTCGAAGATTCTTTTGCGCGCATGTACGATACTCCCGTTGTGTACCGCGATTTTCCGAGAGGAGCCTTTCCCAGGGACTGCGACGGCTACAGCACGCATTACGCCGATGCATCGGGCCGCAATGAGATCACGGAGGCCCGCTGCGCCCATGACGGTGTCAAGCTGTATTTCTATGCGAGAACAAGCTCCGATATACAGAGGTACGATTATCATTCTACATGGATGACACTGTTTCTGAATGTCAGGAACCTGAGCCGACCGGACATGACGCCCGAAAGCGCGCCGAGATGGTACGGCTACAATTATATCGCCAACACTTACCAGTTTACCGATTACAAGACAGCGCTTTCCGTATGCCGCGAATCTTCGCGCACGCTTGAAGCAGATACATTCAGAGAATGCGCGGTGCTGAACTACAGATTTGCCGGAAACGAGCTGCTCATTGAGATCCCGAAGGCCGCCGTGGGACTGGGTCCCGACGATATGTTCAGGATCGACTTTAAGTGGGCGGACAGCCGCGAGAGCATCACGCGTATGGAGGATTTCTATACAAAAGGCGACGCCGCCCCGATAGGACGTTTAAACTATATTTTCATGAATTGATCGGAGGAAAAACATTATGACAATATCAGAATCGCCTGCACGGCATGTGACACAGGATCCGGGTGCGCTCGGCCTTACAGTAGATGACAGCGGCACAGTATGCCTTGCGGGAAAGCCTTATTCCGCTTTCGGAGTCAATTCTTTTACGCTCGTGATACGCTATATAGAAGGCGCGGATAAGAGCATGTATGAAGATCAGTTCAGGCTTCTCAAGAAATACGATATACCGTTCATACGCTGCAATTTCGGAGGCTTCTGGCCGGACTATTACGAAAGATTCGATTCCGATCCCGAGTACATCATTAATTGCATGCGCGATGTCGTAAAATGCGCCGAAAAATATGAGACAGGGCTCATATGCTCATTAATGTGGGAGGTCGGCTCAATAGCGTACCACATGGGAGAAGGCCGCTCCGCAATGGGCGATCCCGAAAGCCGTACTGTAAAATACGCAAAGGAATACACTTCAAAGATAGTGAGCGAATTCAAAGACAGTCCCGCCGTATGGGCCTGGGAGATAGGAAACGAATACAATCTCGACGCCGATCTGTGCGACATGTCGAGAGTGACCGAAACGCCCGACACGCCGGACGAGGTGACGGGAGAATATTTTTTCACATCGGAGGAAATGAATACATTTTACCGTGAAATCGGAAATGTGATACGGAGCATCGACCCTGTTAGAATGATATCCACGGGAAACGGAGATATGAGGATCGCATCCAAGTCGCTGCACGAGGCGGCAAAAGCGATGGACAAGAGCACGCACATGTGGAACGAGGTGTGGACGGATGATACGGTTGAAGATTTTTACGAAATGTGTTCGTATTGCACGCCCGATCCCATTGACGCTATGTGCTTTCATCTGCAGCACGCAAAACAGGACGAAAACGGCAGAGCTTCATTCATGCTGACACTTAACAGGTTCGGCGGGAATATATCCTCAGAAGAATATTTTACTGAATTTGCAAATGCGGCAAGGCGCGCGAGGAAGGCCCTTTATTTCGGTGAAATGGGCGATATGATGTGGATGGAGGGCGACAAAAACGCTCCCGAGGTCTTCAGGAGCGTGACAGACGCCATATGCGGCGCCGGGATACAGCTCGCGTCTTCGTGGCAGTTCAGCAATAACGATCTGAAGGCAACGGACGAGGGCATTGACGGTATCAAATTAAATATCATAAAAGATATAAACGACGCCTTTAAAAATGCCGGCAGGGCCGACAGGGATTCATACTGGGCAGTTAACAGATGATGCATGAGAGCACATCCCGGGGCGATCCGGCGATGATATCGGCTCCGGCCATAAAGAGCTCGCCTTCTCTTGCATATCCGTAAGTGACGCCTACCGCTTTCATGCCGAGGGAATGGGCGGCTTCTATATCGAAGCGTCTGTCCCCTACCATGACCGCATTATCCGTCACGTTTCGGCACAGGCTGCCGCTATGGCAGGCAAGAGCTTCGAGCTTATCCGTTGCCAGACGGAGCACATCTTCCTTCTCAACATGCTTTCCGTCAAGGTCGCTTCCCTGTATGACCGTAAAATATCTTCTCAGCCTGAAATCATCAAGTATCTGCTCAACGAAAACGGTCGGTTTAGACGACGCCACTGCGAGCACGGCGTCCGAGGCAGCAAGCCCCGACAGCATTTCGGGCACGCCGTCGTAAAGTATGTTCTCATGCACACCTACGGGTCTGTATCTCTCACGGTATTTCTCAACGAGCTCAAAGGCCCTTTGCTCGCTGCATCCGGTATATTCCATAAACGACTTATGGAGCGGCGGGCCTATGAACCAATCGAGCGTATCGGGAGAAACACTGCCGTAGCCCATTGACTCGAGCGCATATGCCGCGCTCTTTGTTATACCGTCCCGCGGATCGGTGATCGTGCCGTCAAGATCAAACAGAACGTATGTATACTTACACTTACTTTGCATTCTTTTTGTCATTTTCGCGTATCTCTATACGGCGTATCTTGCCGCTTATCGTTTTGGGCAGCTCCGTCACGAATTCGATCACGCGCGGATATTTGTACGGGGCCGTGACCTTTTTAACATGGTTCTGCAGCTCCTTCTTAAGCTCGTCACTCGGCTCATAGCCCTTTGCGAGCACTACCGTTGCCTTTACGAGCTGGCCTCTCAGATCGTCCGGCACTCCGGTAACGGCGCATTCAAGCACCGAGGGATGCTCCATGAGCGCCGATTCCACCTCGAAGGGTCCTATCCTGTAGCCCGAGCTCTTGATGACATCGTCCTTTCTGCCCACATACCAGTAATATCCGTCCTCATCTCTGTATGCAAGGTCTCCCGTGTGGTAAAATCCGTCGTGCCACGCTTCCTCCGTGAGCTCCGGATCCTTGTAATATCCCTTGAACATGCCTACGGGCGTCCCTTTTGAGGTGTTTATGACTATCTCGCCTACCTCTCCCGGATAGCAGCTCTTATATTCGTCATCGACTATATCTATGTCATAGCACGGCGACGGCTTGCCCATCGAGCCCGGTTTTATTTCCATCCACGGGAATGTGCATACAAGCGAAACGGCTTCTGTCTGTCCGTAGCATTCGCGCATCTTTATACCCATAGCCTTGTATATCTGATTGTAGACCTCCGGATTCAGAGCTTCTCCCGCCACCGTGAGCTCCTTGAGCGAGCTGAGATCGTATCCGGACAGATCCTCTTTGATCATAAAACGGTATATAGTCGGAGGCGCGCAGAATGTAGTCAGCCTGTATTTTGATATCTTACTGAGCAGATCCGGAGGATTGAATTTCTCCATGTCATACACAAAGATCGTGCTTTCTCCGAGCCACTGCCCGTAGAGCTTACCCCAAACGGATTTTGCCCATCCCGTTTCGGCTACGGTCATGTGCAGTCCTCCCTTTCTCACATTGTGCCAGTATCCCGCCGTTATTATGTGTCCGAGAGGATATTCGAACGAGTGCACGACCATTTTGGGATATCCGGACGTTCCGGAGGTAAAATACAAAAGCATATTGTCTTTATTGTGCGCATATTCGTCTTTCGAAGGCTTTTCGAACGTGTCGCTCTGCTTCTCTGCCTCTTCGTCAAGATCCAGCCACGTTCCCATGCGCCCTTCGGCGAGCATCTTGGCTTTGAATGCTTCCTTCTGTTTAACGCTGCCGTTTGTGAACATCTTGATCTTAAGAGTCGGTGAGTCCTTCTCCGCTATGTCCACCTGTAACGGGAAATCGTGATCCGTCGTGCATATTACCGCCTTAACGTCGGCTCTGTTGCATCTGTAGACTATGTCCTTCGCGGTGAGAAGATGCGTAGCCGGTACGGCCACAGCGCCTATTTTATGAAGCGCCATTATCGTATACCAGAACTGATAGTGTCTCTTCAGTACGAGCATCACGCAGTCACCCTTGCGTATCCCGAGACTCTTCAACAGGTTGGCCGCCCTGTCGGAATACCTTTTCATATCGGCATATGTGAATATCTTCTCGTCATCCTCTTCATTACACCACAAAAGAGCCTTCTCATCGGGTCTTTCGCACGCGAGCACGTCGAGCACATCGTATGCGTAGTTAAAACCCTCCGGCACGCTTATGCGGAGATTTTCCTTAAAATCTTCATATGACGTAAAATCGCTCCTGTTTACGAATCTTTCAAAAATCGCCATTCCACAAATACTCCTTTTTTCATATTTCCGGCAACTTAACAGCGAAAAAATACCCCGTCTCACAGCTGAGACGGGGATATACCTGATCCAACGCTTAACCACTCATATACTGCTCTGCCGGATTCAATGTCTGATCTAAATCCTCGCCTGTAACGGGGCTCGCCGGAAATGCTTACTGCGGCTTCGGCATTTCAGCTCGGGAGTGATCTGTCTCAACGCGAATACCGCCGGTTCGCACCTCACACCGGCTCTCTGGAGGCTCTTCGTAAAGACCCTTCTCCGTCAAAGCTTTTAACACGGCAGATACTACCACCGTAAAATATTTTTGTCAACATCATTTTACATTTGACATATAAACCATATTTTTCTATAATTTACAGCGTGAGCGAAAGGATATGCGAATATGGATTATTTATTTTACAAAAGAAAAAAGCAGAGCAGGATCCGTTTTGACGCGGATATCATGAGCTTCAGACGCCTGTGCGTGCTCATAACGGGCCTCATCCCCTTTTTGTGTTATATTATGGTGCTTGTCGAAGGCATTCCCATCATGGCAGACGGCAAGACCGGTCTTGCTTACGTCAATACTTCTGAAACCGGTCTTGCGGTAAGACTGAGCGCCGGAACAGGCAGCATGCTCACAGACAGACTCCCCAAGAATTCTCAGATAAAGGTCATAGATTCCGCTAAGGACGGCAGAGGAGATATCTGGTACGAGGTTGAATATTCACGCGGAAACGTTTTACGGAGCGGATACGTACATTCGTCATATGTTGTTTTCTATGAGGATATAGCGCCCGCCGGAGAGGACGCCGAATTCGAAGCCTATCTCGATTCTCAGGGCTTCCCCGAAAGCTATAAGGCTCCTCTCAGAGTCCTTCACAAGGCGCACCCTTCGTGGACGTTCAAGTCACATAAAATAGGTCTTACTTGGGATTATGTCGTGACCGAAGAGAGCAAGGTCGGCGTAAATATGATACACACGTACTATCCTATGTCCTGGCGCTCCATGGAAGCGGGCGCATACGACTGGGATAAAAAGGAATGGATATATCTCGATTCCGGATGCTACGGAGCGTCAGCGACTATAACGGCGTATTATCTCGATCCGAGGAACGGGCTTGTGAACGACACTTCTGTTTTCCAATTTGAGGATCTTTCTTTTATACCCGAAATGCACAATGCGGACGACACATACAGCATATTAAAGGGAACATTTCTGGCCGGCTCGTACAGCTTCACGGCGGAGCGCGACGATTCCGTTTATCCGTCATACGGCATACAGAGCGAGGAAAACGGCAAGGCCGTATATGAATATACATATACGGACACGATCATGAAGGCATCTGAAAAGGCTAAGGTGAGTCCCTTCTTTATAGCGTCGCGCGTGCGGCAGGAGATGGGCGTTCAGGGCTCCGAGCTGGCATGGGGAACTTATCCCGGATATGAAGGATATTACAATTTCTTCAATATAGGCGCCTATGCTCATGACGGACGGTCCGCCCGTGAAAACGGAGCGCGATATGCCGCCAGCAGCGGCTCTTACATGCGCCCGTGGACAAATCCTTTTAAAGCCTTGAGCGGAGGCGCCGATTTTCTCGGCAGCGGCTATATAAGATGCGAACAGAATTCTCTGTACCTTCAGAAATTCGACGTTACGGACGGAGGCAACGGGCGTTTTAACCATCAATACATGTCTAATGTGAACTCTCCTACCGATGAAGCGTCCTCCATGAAAAGGGCTTATATCAATTCCGGCGTTATAAATACCGGAGCTTTTGTTTTTGACATCCCGCTTTATGACAGCATGTCCGAGACGGCGTCCGTGCAGCCCGCTTCCGACGACGCGTCGGCTACAAACAACAACTGGCTTTCTTCAATATCCGTTTCCGGGGGCAGGCTTGACAGGGCTTTTTCAAGGACTGTATACGAGTATACCGTTACCGTACCGGGCGGTACTCAGTCGGTCGAGATATCCGCTTCCGTATGCGATACCGGAGCTCATACGATAGGCACCGGTAAGATATCTCTTACTTCTGATCAAACAAAGCATATTATAACCGTACTGGCTCCGAGCTTTGAGATAAGAACGTATACTCTGAACATAGTAAGGAGCGGCGCCGCGCCTTCACCTTCCGTTCCGTCCGATCCTACGCAGCCTCCTACTCAGATGCCGACGCCTTCAGCGCCCACGCCGTCATCACCCACGCCTACGTCTCCCTCGCCGACCGTGCCTCCTACCGTGTCGCCTTCTCCTACGCAGCCGGTTCAGAAGGATCCGACCGTTTCGAGCAGCGTTTATAAGATAGGAACTTATATCACAGGCGTAGCCGAGAAAACCGATGCGGGAAGATTTGTCAGGAATTTTACCGTAAAAGACGGTACCGTGCAGCTTATCAATACTTCGGGCAGCGCCAAATCATCCGGTTTCGTGGCAACGGGAGATATATTACAGCTTTATAAAGGCACATCTGTATTTAAAACGTATACTGTTTTGATTTACGGGGATGTTAACGGTGACGGTTCGATATCGCTGGCCGACATGGTCATGGTCCAGAGACAGCTTCTCGGTATTCAGAAGCTGGACGGCGCCAAATTTGCGGCTACCGATGTAAACCATGACAGCAGATGCTCTCTTGCAGATATGGTCACGGTTCAAAGGGACCTGTTGGGGCTCAGTGGTATCAAACAGGGATAACAGCACAGGAGATGTCATAATGAAAAAAACGTCAGTATTTGTCATGTCATTTATATTTATTATTTCGGCTTTTTGTATGCTATGCCCCGCAGTGTCCGAGGCCGCATCCATGAGCGCTTTCATAGATGCGGATCCTTTGGTGGAGGTCGGAGATAATTTCACCGTTGTCGTGAGATTTGAAGCCGATGCGGACGCCATGTTAGACGCTTCCTTTACTTATGACAGTTCTGTCGTTTATTATCTCGGCTCCGAGTCGAACGATGTGAACGAAGTAAACGGAATTATAAGGATAGTGCCTCTTTCGGCCAAGACTACTCACAGCTTCAGACTGCTCTTTAAAATGAACAAGGCCGCAAAAGCAGATTTCACGGTAAAAGTCAATGAAAGCTTTACCATGGATATGACATCCCTCGGCACCCCTTCGGCGTCGTATTCCGTGACAGGATTCAATGCGACTCCGAAGCCCGCTACACCCTCCCCTACGCCGCCTTCCGAAGATCCGACGAAGGCGCCCACACCCGTTCAGACTCCCTTTGTGCCGCCTACTGCCGATCCGAATGCCACGCCGTCGACTCCCCTTGAATTTACTGACGGCGGATATGTACGGTATATCGCGGAAAATTTTGACGGTATCGATCTTGACATACCCGAGGGCTTTGAAAAGGCGCAGTACGATTTCAGAGGCTATAATATATCTGTGCTCAAAAATAAATATAATATAATACTGATATATGCTACGGACATTCTGGGCGATAACGGAAGCCTTTATATATACAACAAGGAGAAGGATATGATATCGGCTTACAACACCTGGATAAATACAGGCACATCAGAATATACTTTTTTAACTTATACAGGCGATCTTCCGGACGATTTTAAAGAGAGCACTGTCACGATAGGAGACGGCGGCCCGGAGGTAACGGGATACGAGCTCCCGTATGACGGATATGCCGATTTTGTACTCGTTTACGCTTATACAAACGGAGGCGAGCCGGGATTTTACCTTTACGATCTGAAAGAACTGACTCTTCAGAGATTTGCGGATATACATAATATACTGACCGTACCTTCCGATACGGTACCGTCAGCCTCGCCGTCACACTCGCCGGAGCCTTCGCCCACATACGGTTCCGATGAGTTCACGCTCTTTCCGCCAAGTTCGACTCCCTCGCATTCAGGCAGTATCAGCAGAAACGTCATAATTTACGGTATATTGGTACTTTTAGCGATGGCGGCAACATGCGCTATCATAGTCATCATAGTGATCAGCCGTAAGTCAAAGACAGACGCCGTGCCGGAAGATGAAGCAGATATCGATGCAGAGACAGAAAACAACGGTGTGACTGAGACGGAGGCTATCGCTGAGGCTGAGGCTGAGGCTGACACAGACAGCGAGAAAATGAGCGACAGCGATGCCGACGCCGATGTTGAGGCCGACGCCGGTACCGAAGCTGACGACGGCAGTGATCCGGGCAGCAGCGACAGCGAAGATTCAGGCAATGACCGCGACGATGTTCCCGATGATGACCCCGATGATGAAATATTACAGCTTAGAAATGATACTACGCGCAGAGGCTTCTGACACAAAGTCCGAATACACGGCGCTCGCCTCGTCATCGCCGTTTGAAAATTTTACCATGTCGCCTATTCCTTTTTGAAAGACGAAGCGTAGCTTTCCGGCGCGTACTTTTTTATCTGTGTACAGCTTTCTGACAAGCTCCTCCCTGTCAATATACTCCGGTATGCGCGTGGGGAGCTTGGCTCTTGTAAGAAGCTTCTCTACCCTTTCAATGTCGCTCTGCGTGCAGTAACCGCGCTCATTACCCAGGCGCATCTGAGCGCAGAGTCCTATTGAAACGGCCTCCCCGTGAGAAAGTCTGTATCTGCTCACGGTTTCGATCGCCCTTCCTACCGTGTGCCCGAGATTTAATATCTCACGCATGCCTTTTTCGTTTTCGTCTATCATCACGACATTGTATTTTATCGCGCAGTTTTTTTCGGCTATGCGGCGGCATACGTCCTCATCAAGAGAAAAAACGCGCTCTATGTTTTTTTCGAGATATTCAAAAAATTCCGCGTCCCTCATGCATGCATGCTTTACGGTCTCGGCAAGTCCTCCCGATATTTCACGTTCGGGGAGCGTTTTCCATGTTGAAATGTCAATATATACGCGTTTTGGCTGATATATGAGCCCTATCAGATTGGTGGCCGCATCCGTGTCAACGGCCGTTTTACCGCCTATCGAAGCGTCGGCTGCGGAAAGGAGTGTCGTAGCATAATTTATAAAAGGCACGCCTCTTGCAAATGTTCCCGCCGTGAAACCTGCTATATCCGTGACGACGCCGCCTCCGAATGCGATGATAAGCGTATCTCTCCTGTAGCCGAGCGAGATCATTTTATCTTCGATATACTCTTTAGTGGAGCGCACCTTGCTCTTCTCGCCTGCAGGTATCACTATCGTATTCACATTCTTGTCGGGCACGGCATTTTTCAGTGTTTTTTCAAAGCTTTTCGTATAAAGCTCATATACATTTGAATCTGTGATGACAGCTATATTCGCAAATTTATACGGTAAAACCCTGATATCCTCCGCGAGCTTATCAAAAAGGCGGCTGCCTATGACTATGTCATACGAATCATCGACCTTTTTGACAAGAGATACATGAAAATTCTTTAAATCACTCATTACTGTAGCGCGCTCCTCAGGTACTGTAAAATTATGCCGTTAATAATATCATATGTAAGATGAATGTTTCAAGCTTGGTTTACAAGCATTTTAAAAGGGCCGGAGCGCATGAAGCGTTCCGGCCCTTTTGCTTTTCATTAAAAATGTTTATCTTTCGCTGTTTTTGCGGCGCTTATATGCGAGCGTTACGATTGCAAGACCGAAAGCACTTACCGCAAGCAATGCGAACCATATGTCAAGGCGCACATTGTTGTCTGTCTGCGGGTTATCGGCGCTGCCCGGTTTACCCGTATTATCCGGCTCGGAAGAATTATCCGGCTTAGCGGTAATCTCCGGCTTCTCGGAAGCATCGGGCTCTTCGGAAGCGTCAGGCTTCTCGGTAACCTCAGGTTCTTCGGAAGCGTCGGGCTTCTCCGTAACCTCAGGCTCGGGCGTAACGTCCGGCTTCTCCGTAACCTCGGGCTCCGGCGTAACATCGGGCTTCTCGGTAACCTCCGGCTCCGGCGTAACATCGGGCTCGGGTGTAGTCGTAGTTCCGGTAGCTTCGACAACTGTCTGATCCTCGGTTATCTCATTCTGCAGATCCTCATCCGCAAAGTATTTGCCGCATCTCTCACAATGCCAATAATCTATATTGCCGTTCTCAGTTTCAGTAGGCTCCACAGCATCTACCTTCTTGGCATCATGGCCCAGTGCAGCTACTGTCACCACATGCGTATCGGAAAGCTCGGTGCCTTCAAATGCGGCCTTTGCCGTATAAGTCACAGAACCTTCTTCCGTACATGTAGGCTCTTTTGTATCGTCTGTTTCGATCGTGACATCCGGCTTCTGCTCTTCCTTGCAGTTCGGGCAACTTACGGTCACTGAGGCGGAAATTTCGTTTTCGCCGTCTTCGGACCAATGCCATGCGGGAGCCTCAACATTCCAACTGTGGCCGCGCGGTTCTGTTTCGTAAGAACTCTCCGCGCCGCACATTACGCACGTACCTACATTCAATCCCTTTGTAGTACATCCTGCGGGGATAGATTTCAAAGGATCGGGCACTATCTCATGCGGCAGCAGCTCGCCTTCTTCTACAACGGTATTCTGCGCATGGCAGACTTCACATTCATATATCTTTTCGGCATGACGCGTACATGTGGCAGGAACAGTCTTAACGGGTTCTGTACCGAATTTGTGTTCTATCATAGGTAAAACAACGCTGTGCGTATCGGTTATCGTCAGATCTCCTACCGTGACCGTAGCTGTGCGCGTTTCGGTACCCGTCTCCGTACATGTCGGAGCCTTTGAAACGCTTGGCTCGCTCACAACAGCCGCAAATGTTTCCTTATGCGTGCTGTCAGTCTTACATGTCAGTATGACTGATGCGGAAACGCTGCCTTCAGTGGACCATTTCCATTCTGCTGACGATTCATCCCAATCGTGACCCTTAGCGGGAACAACCTTCGGGCTTTCAATTATATCGTGGCAAACTGCACACTCTATACCGCCCGTTCTGCCTTCTTGAGTACATGTTGCGGGTATCTCTTCCATTTCAACAGGCGTATGCTGATCGCTCTGCAATATCTCTCCGCATACGGTGCACTTTGAACCGGCAACGTGACCGTCAAAGCTGTGACCTGTGGCAAGAACGCGTTCTTCCTCCTGTGCCCAATAACCGCACACAGAACACTTCTTTCCTGCCGTATGTCCGTCTTCCGTACACGTAGGAGCCAGAGCGTCCGTATCTACAAGGGTATGACCTCCCTCGCACGCAAACGCGCTGCAATTCTTGCAGATACCGTCTTCTCCGTAGTCGTGTCCCGTCTTACTGTCCTCAACAGCAACCTGTTTTCTCTCTTCGCACCATTTACACTTGTATGTCTCTACGGCATCTTCGGTGCACGTAGCCTCCTTCTTTTCAACCAATTGATCGAATACGTGGTCTACGCTTCCCGATGAGAATACCTTTGTTTCTGTCGCGACCTTACAGCGGTTACATGTTGCAGTCTTTGTCTGCCCCTGACATGTAGGCTCGCCTACATCGGTATAATCGGTAAATTCGTGGCCGAGCGCCGGTATCTCGCCGCTTTCGGATATCACTGTGTCACACTTGATACACTTTATGAAATCACGAGCACCGTTTTCCGTACATGTGGGATCTTTACCTTTAACATAATAATCTTTATTGTTCATGTCGATCGTATGTCCCGTAGCCGGTATAACACGTGCTTCAGACAATGTCTGACCGCACTCCTCGCATATAACGGCGGGTTCATAACCGTCGGAAGTACATGTAGCCTGCTTTGCAGTATGTTCGGGATCGCTCACGGTAGTTGTCTTGGCGTGAGTGCAAACCTTGGCAACGACCGCGGTACCGAATTCCTGTTCCTCAGCCTGCTTAACTGTCTCGGGAACGAATGTGACGTTGAGGACACCGATGCCGTTTTCGGGAGCTGTAACCGTGAATTCACCGTTTTCTACTTTGATCTCCTGACCGTCCATGGATACTGTATTTACCGTGTATCCGTCCTGAGGCTTAACCTTAAATGTTTTTGTCTCGCCGGGCTTGAATTCAACGTTTCCGTCCTTGCCCACAGCCGCCACATTTTCAGTGCCGTTGTTATATTCGACAGTACCGTTTGAATCCGATACGACTATCACCATAGAGGCTTTTTCCGCGTCGTTTGCTATAGCCGCAGCGGCAGTATCCGATTTTTCAACGGCAACTATCTCAAACGGTGAGAATGAATCGCACATGATCACCATTCCGTAAGGCGTAGGTATGATAGTTATCTCGTCTACACCTATTATGTGCGAACCCCACTTGTGTTCACGTTGTTCCTTTTCGGTCTCGTTCTTATATTCGTCGCACGGCTCATTTTCGGCGCAGCGGGTGAAATGGTAGGCCTTAAGTTCAACCTTTCCGCTGCCGAGGTCTTCATATGTTATGCCTGCCGGGTATCCCACCTGCACGCGGAGCGACTGACCGGCGTTGGGTTTAAGCTTTACCATAGGGCAAATTCTGTTGAAATTGATCTCGAATACGGATGACGAAAGGATTTCACCGTCCACGTCACCGTTATCTTCAAGATAACCGTCTATCTTCTCATATTCTTCACGGTTGCCGGAGCCTTCGCTCTTATTTTCGACAACGAGCATCAGGCGGCCGTTTATGTCGTCCGTCTTCATGGCCTCATTAAGAGCGGCCAATGTATCCTTATCCGTTCCGCCTGACTGAGCCATACCGTAAAGGTCCAGGTTCTCGGGAGCGTCGAGAAGCGTGGGCTGACCCCAGAGGTTCCAGTCGATACCCTGACTTCTGTAGCAAGCCGGGCAGAGACCGGGCACCATGGCGATCACGGCAAAATTATTCGGGAATTTTCTCGAACGCGAGCCTACGACGCCCTGTATCGAGAAATTGTACTCTGTGATATCGTCTATCCACTGGTTCGAAGCGCGGAAATTAAATTCAACGCCTACTATAGGACATCCTTCCTCTACGGAGCAGGCTTTCTCACCGCCTTCATGATATGCCTTGTTGGGGCATTCAACGCCGTGTCCGCCGCTTTCAACGGAGTCCGATTTATATATCCATCTGAAATCGGTATAAGCGCTCTCAATATCGACTATTCCGTCGCGGTTCACGTCAAAGGGCAGCTCGCCTGCGACCTGAATGTTCTTAACTCCGCCGGAATGGAGATCCTGCTGATTCGTCGTATAACGGACCTGAACGGGCTGAGTCCTGGCAGCCTCATAATTATCCGCAAAATCACTGTCTGCGACAGTCGATATGCCGTTTCTCGCGTTCTCATCGTCTGGTAAAATGTGATAAAGATCATCATCATAAGTTACCTTGAATCTGTATTCGTAGCCCGCTGTGGCATTGCCGTTGGGAGCGGGGCTCTGCGTCAATACGTACGGCGGCGCCTCATAATTTGAATTGGCGTTATAGAGCATTCCGGATGAAGCCACTATGTCGCTCTCATCTCCGCTGTAATAACCGGCCTCATAATGCTTTGAAAGATAGCTCGTGTTAGGATCCGTGCTCCAATCCTCAAAATGGTCGGGCTTGCGCGATGTAACGGCTATCTCGACATATTCGCACGTTGCGCTGTAGAAGCGGAGTCCGTCGGGATAATCTCCGAAATACGGAGTGTTGCCCGCCACTATAAGAGAAGCGTTCGCATAATACCATTCATCCATTACATCGGCTGTGCCGTCCGGATGATAGTCATACATCTTCAATATGAAGAAGAAGCCTTTTTTGGCGGCAGCCTCGGCATTCATTCCTTTGAATGTGGCTGTATAAACACCTGCAGGAACGCCGTCCTCCACAGAGCCGCCGGCAGAATATTTTACCTTAAGTCCGTTGTCATCGCCGAACATTGTCGAACCGGAATAAGCGTTTACTTCTATGGTAGGATATGTGAACTCAAAATTACCGGTTGAAACATATCCGGAAGGACGCCAATACTCGCCTACCAGCGACTGACCTACCATGAGGTAAGTATTGGTTTCTTTTTCATCAAGTCCGTTGTTGAACTCGAGATCGCGGGTACCGTCCCAGTTGGCCGTGAGCGGATCGTCCCATGTAGCGTCGACTACATACCAGTGATCCTCTTCGCCTTCCGGTATATTGACTGCATTCCACATATGATCCTCGGGCGTACCCTTGCTCTGAACGCCGTGTATGAGCACGCATTCTATACCCAGCTTGGTGAGGCATACCTGAAGTGTACGGGCATATGCCTCGCAGACGCCCTCATGCGTCACGATACCGTAAATTGTACGTATATATTTAGCATTGGCATGCGGTACACCGTTTATCTCTCTGCACTCTGTCTCATAGCGGTAGTGTATCTTTCTTACTATCTGATCGTGTACGGAAGTGATGAGCGCTGCCTTTCTGTCCTGATCGGAGAACACCTGACCTGCGCGGTCTTCCGCATCGTTGAGAGTCTTGAGAGCCTCTGCAGTTATGGAATCTATCGCCTTGTTGACATCTTCCGTCATCTTATCAACGTTGTCGATCTTCGTTCCTGCCAGCAGATAAGTCTCTCCTCTGCCCGGGCCTATAAGTACATGGTAGCTGTCATCCTTTGTTACCTGGAATGTCAGATAACCGGAATCGATGTACCAGAGCTCCGAGTGGTCAAGATCGAGGGCGTCCTTCGCGGCGCAGAAATCGTTGAATATGTCTTTATTGCCTGAATTCACATAGGCGTCGACATCTTCCTTGCTTATGACTTCCTTGTCGCCCTTCTTGAGTCCCATCAGATCTATGATCTTCGTGCCGGAATAATAATCTTCTTTTTTATTGGAGAATTCATCCAGAAGCTTATCGTATATAGCCTGAGCACGCTCATTGAGCTGATCGTAAAAGTAATCGGATCTGATCTCCTCTGCTTTGTATGAATTGTCGGCCGAGTAGGTCGATGTGGGAAGCAAAGGGAGCACCAGCGCTACAGAGAGCAGTATTGAGATAAATTTTTTCCACATGTTCATGTTTTCGTATTTCCTTTCGTAAGATTTACATTAATTAAGTGTTCCGATATCCGTAAAGATACAGAGCAAAAAAAAGTCAGGTCTTACGCTAAATGCATAAAAGCGCAATCCTATTCAAAATATCCAACCCCCTTCCTCAATATTTTATATTTTTCCCATCAAACTTCCGGTAAAATCTATCCGGATCTCAGTCTCCTATTTTTAACATACTTTTTCATTTCTGTCAATACAAAATGAATAAATGTACAGGCAAATTTTTATTGACTGGAATAACGTATAGTGTTAAAATAGCATCCGTTTCACGGGATGTGGCTCAGTTTGGTAGAGCGCTGCGTTCGGGACGCAGAGGCCGCAAGTTCAAATCTTGTCATCCCGACCACGTCGCGGCAAGTCCTTCCGGCTTGCCGCGATTTTTTTCACGAACATCTTGCAAATTCAAATGACACGGGTGGTGTTATCGCAGAATGATCTTATATCACGGAACGCATATCCGGAACCTTCAACAGTTGAGGCCGTTCGCTACGCAAGGCAACGCCATTTCAAAACCCGTGATCTGCTTTACCCCGAATCCTCAGATCGCGCTGTTATATATCGCGAACCGCCCTTACAGATGGGTTACATTTCACGAAGACGAAAACGGAAAAGCAGTTTTCACAGAGCACTACGAAAATATGCTTTACGACTTTTATCATACGGTAAGCGGCAGCATTTATCTCTGTGACGGAGACAATCCTTCGATTTCACCTTCCCATATGAAAGGCGTTTTTACTTCCCGGACCTGTGTTCCCATCGAAAAAGAAATTTTGATCGACAACGGCTATGAGGAGATACTCAAACAAGAAGCCCTGGGAACGATCCGCGTCCGAAGGTACCGTCTGCTGCCTTCCGATGAGAAAAACGAAATTTTCAAAGCGACCGTCAGAGCCATTCATATGCAAAAATTACTTCTTCCCTCCGAGGATGCTCCCAATAAGGAGCTCGTTTGTTTTGTGCGGCAGCATTTTCCGCAGGCGTGGGAGACTGCCTCGAAAATGACCCGGGCGGAAATCGATCAGATGCTCCGTGAATGGAGAGCCTCGCTATGACCAACGACGGTTTATGCAAAAGGCGGCTTAAGACTCAGTCTGCGAGCAGCCATTCGATCAGGTTCTCGGACTTGATCCCTTCGTATGATTTATCCAACCCCGGTTCCGGCGACAGCACGATCTTTTCATAGTTGTCGCGTATTTTTTGCAGAGGAGCCAACTCGCGTTTTCTGACGTCCTCGCTGTTCATGGATTCCGTCACCTGAATATATTTCCTCTCGTCTGCGGCAGCTGCAATGAAGTCCACCTCCATGTTATCGATCTTACCGATCGCTACGTCGTATCCTCTCCGGAGCAGTTCAAAATAGACGATATTTTCGATCGCATGACCGCTGTCACGGTTTCGGAATCCCAGCAGATAGTTTCTCAGAGCTATATCCACAATATAGTACTTTCCGAGCGTGCGGAGATATTCCTTTCCTTTGATGTCAAAGCGTTTTATCTCATAGAAAAAATAGCTTTCAAGCAGCGCGTTGACATAAGCCTGAACCGTATGTGCGCTCGGCGCGCTCTTCCGTTTACCATCCCCAAGAAGGCCTTCATTCACTAAGGTATTGCCTATGGATGTAACGGAAACATTCGAACCGATGTTGTCCGCAAGGAACATGATAATCTTGCGGAGCAGGATCGGATCGGTAATCCGCTTCTGCCCTCTGCGCTTTTCCCGTTCCAGAACATCCCGAACGACAACGGTGGAATAGATACCGTCAAGCAGAGAGAGCGCTTTTTCCTGATCGAGTCCGACGTCGGCAATGCCTGGCATGCCGCCAAAACGCATGAATGCTTCAAATGCTTCCCGCAGTTCATA
>CANQOI010000007.1 GCA_947625435.1 uncultured Clostridia bacterium
TTATGCTTTTCATTCAACCTGTATAAAATTTTCAAGGTTCAAAAAAATCTGCTTGACTTTTTATTTGCAGACTTAATTACTATACTTATCTACATGTGAGCGTATAAAATCCGTGATGCGGTTTACAAGCGCTTTCTTTTTGAGCAGCGACATCGGTGTTGAAATTCTGTCACGAATTTCACCGGGATTGAGAACCCCAGTAAACTCAAATTCAGCAATTTCTTCTTTAAGTATTTCAGGGTCAATGTCTTCGGATGAAGCGAATTCTTCGATTTCGGCAAATTTACATTTGTTTTCAAATTCATTATACTCTGCGTCAATATCCTCTGAGCCGTCGAAGCCAGACACAGCTTCTTCTAAAAAAGCGCGTAAAATGTCTATTTTCTTATGAAGATGCATATTGTCGGAACGGTTCAATTCATTCAATATATGCTCGATATCCCTATTTATAAATTCTTTCGATTTGAAGTTTATATTATGAATAAGGTTCATGATATAAGCAACATTGATTCGGTCACTTTCCATGATTTCAATGCAGAAATCCACATCGTTAAGCACAGAAACAACTTCTCTGCCATTTGTATGATTTCGGTATAAAAGAAGATACTTGCTTTTGTAGTCCTGATATTCCTGATCAGACATATTCAGACTGCTGCGTTCAAATCGAAATTCAACAAATGTTTGAAGAGAAAGCAAATACCGTGTGAGTTCACGGAACAATACAACAAATTGTTTTTGGTCGTCCTCCGAAAAAAGCATATCAATAGCGGCAGGCGTCGGGGCAATTTCTTTGATTTTTGCAACCAATTCATTAAATTGATGTGCAAAGCAATCAAAATCCGGAGCCACTATACCATTAAAATCTGCTGTTTGTGAAAACAGTGCCAATGCTTCATCTGTGTTTTTCTTTAAACCGGGACGGTAACACATTATTATGCCAAATGGTTTTGTATCCTTTTCCACACGATTAGTGCGACTGTACGCTTGCAGCAGATCATGATACACGAGTTCCTTGTCAACATACAACACTGACAATGGTTTGCTGTCAAACCCCGTCAGAAACATATTAACGACCAGAAGAATATCCAGTGGCTTAGTCTTCTTCCCTTTCATTCGGTCAGAAATATCCTTATGATATGCTGAAAAAGTTTCTGTATTGAAGTTTGTGCTGAATGTTTTGTTGTAATCTTGTATTATGCGTTCCAATGAATCCCGAGAATGTTCATCACGTCCTTCATAGTCCTCGTTTACTCCATAGGAGAAGATGCCGCTAATATTCAAATCATGATCAATTGATTTGAATATATCATAATATTTTACCAGCATCGGAATTGATGAGACAGCAAATATGGCCGTATATTGCCTGTTACGTGTCATGTTCTTATGATTCTGAATTATGTGGTTTGCAATCATAATCATACGCTCGTCAGCCATATATAGCTCTCCAACGTCAATAGCCTCTGTCATTGTGTTGTCGTTTTCGTCATAGTCGCCTTTCATAGTCTTTATATATTGAATTTTAAACCCAAGAACATTATTATCGAAAATTGCGTCTTTGATCAAATATGAGTGGAGACATTCACCAAACAGAGTTTGCGTTGTTTGAATAATTTTTCCCTTTACTTTTCCGTTAATTTCAAAACGCGGCGTCCCTGTAAAGCCGAAGAATTGTGCATGGGCAAAATGGCGCACAATATCATTATGCATATCTCCAAATTGTGAACGGTGACATTCATCTATGATGAAAACAACTTTTTCTTGTTTGTATGTATCCATTACAGAAGCATAGCGGGCATTTTTTACAGCATTAGACATTTTTTGTATAGTCGTAATAATAAGCTGACGGTTTTTATCTTTCATCTGACGAACAAGTACATCCGTGTGATCCGTAGCATCCACCGAACCGGCCTCAAATTTGTTGAATTCTTCTGTCGTCTGCGTATCAAGATCTGTGCGGTCAACAAGGAATATAACCTTTTTTATATTTGGATTAGCGGCTAAAATTTGAGCCGTTTTAAAGGCCGTTAGCGTTTTTCCTGCACCGGTTGTATGCCAAATATACGCATTTCGATTGGTAAATGTTGCCTGCCGTATTAAGGCTTCAGTTGCATAGACCTGATACGGTCGCATGACCATCATGACCTTATCAGTATCATTCAGTATAGTAAATTTTGTCAACATTTTGGTCACAAGATCTCGGGCCAAAAAGGCTATCGAAAAATCCTTAAGGTTAGTTATCCTGATATTATTTTCATCCGTCCAGAAAAATGTCTGTGAAAATAATATATCTTTATCACTGTTAGCAAAATATTTCGTATCTACGCCGTTTGACACAACAAAAATCTGAATAAAATGATACAGGCCGTTGTAAGAATGTTTGCGGTAACGCATAATTTGATTTACAGCTTCTTTGATGTCTACCCCACGTCGTTTCAATTCTATTTGAATTAAAGGCAACCCGTTTATCATAAGGGTAACGTCATATCGGTTTACGTATTTACCCATCACAGTTGTTTGATTAGTGACTTGATATATATTCTTTGTGTAATCATCCGATAGAAAAGCGACATATACCTTAGAAGCATCATCTCGCTCTAATACAAATTTATCTCGCAAAATTTTGGCGCATTCAAATATGCCTTTGCCATACAAATAATTTAAGACGCGTTCCAATTCTTTATCGGAGAGCGGTTTATTATTTAGATTTGAAGCATTAAATTTTTCAAATTGAGCTTTAAAATTCGTCAGCAAAGAACTATAACCCGGTATATATACCTGCTCGTAATTCTGACTCTTTAGCTGCTCGATCAACTGCTCCTCCAATTGAGCTTCGCTTTGGTATGCCATCGTATTTTCCTCCACATACATGCTTAGTGTTTTGTTTTACTTGCATAGTTCTAAATACGCGCGTTTTATTATCTGAGCCATAAGTTTTCTTCGTTCTGTAAGAAAGTTCATGTATTCCATTCTTTCAAAATTATCCGGCAGCGCATGTTCGGCACATGCTTTCTTGTATTTTTCTTCGCCTAATTTAGTTCGATATTCACCAACATATTCAGCGGGCGATTTATCGGAAATATCAATATTTGTCGCATAATCAAGATATGTAAAATTTGCAAGTTGATTTCTTTCTCTGTCACTTGTAAATCCTATACCATAAAGGTAATTTTTCGGAAAAATATGGTGCTTATCAATAGCGCTTTTAGTACCACTGACTCCGAGGACAAAATATTTAGAAATTGGCGTGTTGCTGAACAACATTGTCGTATTCAAAACAATTTGAGAAGCAACATATCCGTTCCATGTCGGAGATATAGCTGCAGATGAATTCAACTCGTTCGGCAATGTATATTCAAAGTAATCATCAGTAAAACGGGTAGCAATCACATTATCAATATACTTAATAAATTCCTGTGCATTGTTCACATTTCTTAAATCTGCAAACTGTTTTTCAACCTCACTTTCTGTTGAACCGGTATAGAAATAAGTAATTGTACTCATAAAAAACCATTTACTAATGCATTTTTTTAAACTCATAGAGTCTAAATTGTAATCGTATTTTGCAATCAAATAAAGAACATAATTAAAAACAACCGCGTTTGAAGAAGCAATAAGCTTGTCGCTGATATATCCTGCTTCTGCTGCTATATTTATAAATGAATGCCAGTTGTTCAAATCCATTACACGCTCAAGCGCTTCCCTGAATTTAGATAAATTTTCCCTTCTTTTTGCTTCTGAAAACTCACCTGTTTCTAAGTTTTTTCCTCGTAAAAGCATGTATGCATATTTTAATCGAGCCCTACGGAATCCTACCCCAACCGCCATACGGATTAGGTGAGACGGTTCTACAACAAGTAGATTATTATAAGATGTATTGTTTGCCGGTATGCGTGATTTTTCCGAAAAGTCGTTAATCATATCGCTTACATCATTTTCATAAACAGAGATAAGCGTCTGAATAAAGTTATGTTCGGTTAAGCTTTGGCCTCCTGAGTTAACACGTACAAATATATCAGCGACATCTTCTTCATCGGCGTTATAATTTATCTCTAATGTTGGCAATAAATAAGATGACAAATCGAGTAATGCCTTTATGTTTTCCTCAACGGCATATTCTTCTTCATCGGATAATTCAGGAAGTCCTTTTTTCTTTCTCCCTTCATTTGCCTCTCTGATATATTGCTTACGTAATGATGGAATAGAATGGTTTTCTTCAGCTAAAAACACATCGGAAATTTTTGAAATCCATTCAGGATCACGTTCAAAAGCAGAAGACCACACTGAAAATTCTCTTTTTAACGGATTAAAAGAAATTTTGATTTCACGTTCATTAAAATTTTTGTCCTTAATTTTTATGCCATACATTGCAGCAACTAAAGCTGTCAATCGTTGTTGTCCGTCAATAACAAGATCCTTGGGTTCATCGTAAGTTTTGTCGTTTGCTCCGATACTGGTTTTCTTCGTTTCATAATCAACGGGAGATTCCCAAAGCATAATATAACCTATCGGATATCCTTTTATCATCGAATCTAATAGTTCTCTGACTTTATTGTCTTTCCATACAAAGGGGCGTTGAAGATCGGGTAATCCTATTCTCCCTGACAAGACATTTCGAACAAGTTCACCTACTTTAGTTGGTACGCTTTTAAAAAGTGTTGAATCCATGATTTTCCTCTTTCTTGTTAAATTTCAAAAGTTTATTCCTTAAACGGTATCCTGAAATACTCCAAATACTTCTTGAACTTATCCTGCGCCGCAAGGCATGTGTCGGTAAGGAAACCCTTTTCACGCGGCCATTCCTTCAATCCACGGTAGTAGAACTGCTTGATGCCGTCCTCGATGATGAACGGTACGATGCCGTGCTTCAGGCACTCTTTAAACAGGATCAGCCTGCCGACCCGGCCGTTGCCGTCCTGAAACGGATGAATGCGCTCAAATCGCACGTGAAATTCAAGCAGGTCGTCAAGCGTGAAATTGTTTCTTTCGTTGTAATCGGAAATAAGACGCTTCATCTCGGCGGGAACATTTTCAGGAAGCGTCGTTTCCGTGCCGCCGACCTCGTTTGGCAGCCTTTTGTAGTCGCCCACAGAAAACCAATCCTTTTTTGCGTCGCCGGTGCCGTTTTTAAGGATCATATGCAGATTCTTGATCCACTTTTCACTAAGACGCAATTTAACGCTGTCTATGACTTCATCGATACATCTGAAATGATTGGCCGTTTCGATGATATCGTCAACGCGGATGCTCCGGTCTGTGACGCCGACAGTATTCGTTTCAAATATATAGCGGGTCTGGTCATATGTGAGGCGGCTCCCCTCAATGTGATTGGAATTGTACGTCAGCTCGATCTGTATTTTATGATAGATGCCGCCCGGTATCCTGCCGTTTTTTTCATCCGTCAGAGCAGAAAGCAATGTGCGTTCTGCGGCAAGCGCCGTACTTTTATTGCTCCGTTCCGGCTTCTCAGCGTTCTCGGGGATGCTCCACGTTTTACCTGTGATAAATGCGCCGGGGATGCGGCCCTGCGCACAGTAATTGCGGACACTGCGTTCGGACATGTTCCAGAGCACTGCAATTTTTTTCACAGATAAATAGTTCATATCGCACCTTCCTCTTGTTCTTTTACCATACCGTGTTAATTTATAGCACATTATCGGCAAAAAATCAATTATTGATATTATAATTTATAGCTTTGTTTGCCGATAGCGGCAAATAAAGCCTCCCTATTAAATTCAGCAAAAAATTTGCACCTTGTATATTGAAATATAAATGTGACTTCTGCATATAATAATGTTGACGGTGTATCCGTTCATTTAAATCCGACCTCTTGACAAGTCGGTGATCCTACTGTAGAATATATGCGCAGATAGGAATCTATCTCAAATGTTTGTTGCTACTCGATATGCAACTGAAACAAGATCGAGTTCAAATGTCTGTCGCTACTCGATATGCGACTAACCAAAAGGTCGAGTTCAAATGTTTGCGGCTCCATTCTGAAAAGAGTGGAGCCATTTTTGTGAGGTAGTTTTAATGTTGATGAATGCCGGACATTTTTATTATATTGACGATCAATATTTCATTGATTTTCCGGATGACAAGCTTATGCAAAACAAGGAACAAGCAAACGGTCAATTGCATGACCGTCCCTGCTTTTACGCATTTAAGGATAATGATACAGGTCTTTATTGGATGATACCATTATCTTCTCAAGTGGAGAAATACCGTAGATATTACAATTTAAAAATCGCGCGTTACGGCAAGTGTGACACCATCACATTCGGTAAAGTGTTGGGATATGAGAAAGCATTTCTCATTCAAAACATGTGTCCCATTACTGAGAGGTACATAAAGAACGAATACATAGATATCCGTACTTCTATTCCGGTAAGGATTGACGGAAGGTTTGAGGCTGAACTAATACATAAAGCAAAGCGAGTCTTGCTTTTGCAAAGGAAAGGCATAAATCTTATTTTCCCTGACGTCCTTAAAATCGAAAAAGCACTGTTATCCTCATAACCTCTTCTCCATATAAACCATATCATAATAATGTCCGAATTTATAACCGCACCTCGTCAGATGCCCGCATTCTGTAAAGCCCATTTTTTCGTGAAAATAAATGCTGTCCTTCGTAAGATATCTGTCGTTTTCTTCGGCAGGATAAGCAATGCAGGCATACATATTGCGCGTTCCGATCGTTGCGAGCCTCATCTCCAGCTCAGTATAGAGCAAACGGCCTATGCCGCGCCCCGCAGAGCCGCTTCTTACATATATGCTCGTCTCGACGCATCCTTCGAACGCCCTTCTTTCGTGAAATTGTCTCGCGTAGCAGTATCCCACTATCTGTCCGTCACATACCGCGGCCAGATAAGGATACTTTTCCTTCACAGTCCTGATCCTTGTCCGAAATTCCTCAAGAGAAGGCACATCGTATTCAAACGAGATCGCCGTGTTGATCACGTAAGGCGCATATATGTCGAGCAGCTCCCGGGCGTCCGACAGCTGAGCGTCCCTTATCACGGTTTCCATGTCATCCATTTTCCCCCGGTAAAATCGGGCACGGCCACGGGCGCTCCGCCCCTTGCTATAGATTCCTCGCTGAGAGGACTGATACACATCCACGCCGCCGCGTCATATACGTTTATCGGCGGCTCCGTGGAGCTTCTCACACAGTCAATGAAAGTATTCAGCACGAGCCAGTCCATCCCGTCGTGGCCGCCTTTTATATTATTCTTATAGTCTCGCCACATAGGATGCTCGTATTTTTCGGCATATTCATCGGCATTTCCCCACATGTGCCTGCGGTCGAATTCATATTTGTTGTGTACTCCGTCAATGAAAACGGAATCCGTCTCCTCCGTATACAGTCCCTTCGTTCCGTGCACTGAGAATCCCCTGCTGTAATATCTGGGGAGCGTTGTATCGAGCGTAAGAGTGATCGTCTCGCCTCCGGCGCATTTTATGATCGTTGTCACCGCGTCGCCCTGTGCGAACCGTGTATCTGCAAGAGGCGAACCGGCGCCCTTTTCACGTAAAATGTATTCGTTAAGTCCCTTTGATGATGAGCTCACTGAAGAAAGAGATACAAATCGATTGCCTCTGTTGATATGCAGTATCTGCGCAATGGGGCCCAGTGCGTGAGTGGGATAATTATCGCAGCAGCGGTGTATGTAATTGCGGAGCCTGTAATGGCGCAGCTCTTCTCCGTTTGATATTTCATAGCGAAGATCATGCTCATATCCGCCGGTGCAATACATTATATCTCCGAAAACGCCCTCCTCGGCCATGCGCATCACCATCATTTCACGCCTGCCGTAGCAGCAGTTCTCGAGCATCATACACGGCACGCCCGTCTGCTCGTACGTATCTGTGAGCTTTTTGCATTCATCCAATGAATACGCGCAGCCCACCTCCATGCCCACATATTTGCCGGCACGCATGGCGTCCGCAGCTATATTTATATGCGACTCCCACGATGACATTATCATAACGGCGTCAAGCTCATGCATTGCGAGCATTTCTCTGTGATCGACAGTGCAGAGCGGATCGTTTCCCAGCTCAGAGGAAACAAAACCGGCCGCTTCGCGCGCCCTGTCCTCATATGTATCGCACACGGCGGCGATCTCTATGCTGTTTTCCTTCGCCATATCGGCGAGTACTCCCGTAAGTATCGCGCGTCCGCGCTGACCGTAGCCTATTATTCCGAGCCTTATTTTTCTCTTTTCAGTTCCCATGATATGCAATCCTTATATTTTTTCTATCTTTATCTCTACATCGTCCGTGCCGCTCTCGGCCTTAACAAAATTTTCTATTGTCTTTATCTCATCGTCCGAAAGATCGTACTGCGTTTTACATGTGAGAAGAACGGTGTTTTTGTCTTCGCCGCACATGAGCCCGCACCGCACGTCTGTGAGCTTTGTGAATATTTCAGAGGCTTTTTTTGCCACGGAAGCGCAGTCGGTACGGCCCGCGATATCTGCCGAGAGCTCCTCGTTTTTCTTGATCTCTTCATCCAGCTGCTGCTGAAGCCCGTTAATGGTATTCTCCTGAACGGCTATCGTTACCTTGTCACTGTCCGCTCCTTCAACGGCTTTATTCTGAAGGACATGGAGCGTATAGCCAGAAAGGTCGTAATCCTCGAGTTTACTCTCAAGCTCGGATATGCGGGTGTCCGACAGCTGCGTGCCTACGAGAGAAACCGAAATGACCTTGTTCTTGTTATCGGTGCTGCTCTGCACGAGCTGCGTGTCCGCGAATACGAACTCCGAATCAAGATATGACGCTATATTCCTGTCGAGCACGGACAGATATACGGTATAAGCTCCGCCGAGAGTGCTCGGTATGACGGCAACGACTATGAGCGCCGTGATTATCCTGTTTATCCTCTTCTGCTTCTTGGCATCCAGCTCCTTGTGATACGGCACGCCCAGAAGCTTTGTCACGATAAGAGCCGAGAGCGCTATAAAAAGCGTATTTATAGCAAACAGGTAAAATGCTCCCAGAATAAAATTGAGCTGTCTTGTGGCTATACCGTACCCCACAGTACAAAGAGGCGGCATGAGAGCCGTTGCGATAGCGACTCCCGGTATCACATTGCTCGTCTTCTTGCGCGTATTTCCTATGCTGCCCGCGATACCTCCGAAAAGGGCTATCAGGACGTCCCATATAGTAGGACTTGTCCGCGCTATCATTTCACTTGTAGCGGTGCTGAGAGGAGAAAGAGAAAAATAAATGGTAGACGTGATAAGACTTATTATGACCTGCGTTGCGAAGCGTGTGGCCGCCTTACGCAGCATATCGAGATCCCTTATGGCCAATGAATAACCTATCGTAAGTATCCCGCTCATAAGGGGTGAAATGAGCATCGCGCCAATTATGACCGCTGTTGAATTTACATTGAGTCCGATAGAGGCGATGAGGATCGCCAGCATGAGTATCCACATGTTGGCGCCGTGTATGATCGTATTCTCCTCCATCATGTCGTGCAGCTCTTCGTATGAGAGCATGTTGCTCCTCATTTCAAGGAGATTGTGAAAATAATCCTTTTTCATAGTTACACCCTCCCTCATGCAGAGTGTTCAATTTCGATCTTAGTCGTTTTAAGCGCTTTCAATGTCCTCTTAGCTATGCGCGTGCGCGGATTTTCCACTATCCATATGTTTGCGGCCTCCCACACCGCGAACGAGCCCACGATAGATATGAGCTCTACGGGCACTGAACCTAATATGCCGTCTAAAAGTATGCCCGCCGCCACAAAAGCAACGCCTATGCAGAGCAGCCATATCTGCTTTAAACGGTTGAACCTTTTCTGATTCGCATTGCGTATATCATGCTCCCTTATCAGTTCCTGAAAGGCACCCTTGACCCGGTCACGATCGACAGGCCCTGAGCATTTTATCTTTAAAATGATGTCGTCGCCCGCTTCCTTTCTGCCGTATTGCAGAGTGAGATAGTCCGACACAGCGGAGCTCAGCGTGCGGCAGCTTTCGTCAAACGGATCATACAGCTCCATTTCATCGTTTATCTTCAAGTTTATCTCATACACAGCTGCTCCCTACTCTCTTCCCGCAATGCTTTTTGCTATATGACTGAGCGATATTTCCTGAAGCTCGCGCGCGGCTTCCGGCATTTTGGACGTTATATTCGTCTCCAGTGAAACGCATCCGTCAAAGCCTATCTCCTTAAGGGCCTTTGAAAAATCATTCCAGTCTATCACTCCCGTATACGGTATCCAGTGAAGGTCAGACTGACCGTTGTTGTCGTGAATATGCAGCGTCCTGAGCAGATCCTTACCTATGAGTCTCACCGCTTCTGCCGGGGATTCGGAGAACACCGAGCAATGTCCCGTATCGAGGCATATCTTAAAATGGTCTCTGTTCATATTCTTTACAAACTTCAGTATTTCGCACGGTCTCGAGAGAGACAGCCGCGTGAAAGGCATATTCTCCAGGCATACGACAACATCCTCCTTCTCGGCGGCGGTGCAGAGCCTGTCCATGAATACGTAATTCATATCCCACAGCTTTTCGGGCTCGGGGTCCTCGGTGACTCCGAATGGCATTATAGGATGTATGACAAAATTATCGCAGCCGAGAAGCTTCGTGCCGTGTATCGATCTTATCATCTTCTCAAGACGTTCTTCCCTGTCCTCTTGCGTAAAATCCCGCGGAGGCCAGCGCCAAGGGCCGTGTGTCTGCGATACGGTTATGCCTTCGGAATCAAGCGCGCTCTTGACGGCCAGGAGCCTCCTTTCAAATTCTGCTCCGGAAGCCGCGAAAAGCTCCGTGTCCGTATCCGCAAAGCTCTGATAATCGATGCACTCAAATCCGTGCTTTTTCAGCCTTCTGACGCCCTCCTCCAATCCGTACCTGTCTATATAACCGGATGACGATATGCCTGTCTTCATCATAAAAAACACCTCTTAAATCTTATTCATACGCCTTGCGTTGGTCTTGCCCTCCGTGCTTATCTCGCCTGCCGCCATAAGAGAACGCTTAGTAAGGGCAGGTCCTATGAGCTCGTATACGAGCACAGAGAAGAGTACCACGTTCCTTACTATATTACCGTCCGCCAGCCTCTGCGCCGTGAGCGCCATGCCAAGAGCTACGCCGGCCTGAGGGAAGAGCGTTATACCCAGATGCTTCGTTATATTCGGATCGCAGTGAGTGAGGGCGCAGCTTCCGTATGCTCCGAAATATTTTCCGAGGCAGCGCGCGGCTATATAAATTATGCCTACTAAGAGCACAAGGGGTTTTGAGAGTATCTTAAGATCGAGTCCCGCTCCCGAGAGTACGAAAAAGAGCACGAAAAGAGGCGCCGTCCAGCCGTCGATACGCTCCATGAGCTCCTCCGAGAAATCGCATATATTGCAGAATACCGTGCCTGTCATCATGCACACGAGAAGCAGACTGAATCCGAATTTTATACCGTTTATCTCAAAGCTCACCATAGACAGTCCCACAGTGAGCAGTACGCAGCCTATAGAAAGAGAAAGACGTTTGCTCCTCGAATGGAAAAATTTCTCCGTAAAGAACAGCAGTAGTCCCAACACAGATCCGAGCACCAGTGAAAGCACTATTTCTATTATGGGCTCAAGTATCACGGTAACGAGACTCACAGTCCCGCTCTCGAGCGCTGTGGCGATTCCGAAGGAAGCCGAGAAAAGAACAAGTCCCACGGCATCGTCTATTGCTACAACGAGAAGCAGCAGCTTTGTCATGGGACCGTTTGCCTTGTACTGTCTTACCACCATCAATGTAGCGGCCGGCGCAGTCGCGGAAGCGATAGCGCCGAGCGTTATGGCGGATGAAACGGAAATAAAATCGGGCTTTATAAAATGAAGGATTATAAGAGCCGCATCTACCGCCACGGTGGCGATCACGGCCTGTATGATGCCCACAGTTATGGCCTGTTTACCCATGCTCTTTAACTGCGACACTCTGAATTCGTTTCCTATCGTAAAAGCAATGAATCCGAGGGCTGCCTGTGAAATGATATTAAGGCCTTCCACCTCTTCCATTGAATTGAAGCCCGCTCCGCGTATCCCGGCGGCTCCTATGCAGAAGGGGCCGAGAATGAGCCCCGCCACAAGATACGCCGTTACTGCGGGAAGATTGAGCTTCTTTGCAAGTCTGGACATTAACAATCCGCCTATTATAGAGGCGGATAACTGAATAAGGATCAACATTTACAAAAGACCTCCGGAAGACTGTTTCAGCCTTTGTTTCGTATGTATTCGTCGATCGCCGCGGCAGCATTCTTTCCGGCGCCCATGGCAAGTATCACGGTAGCAGCTCCGGTCACCGCGTCGCCGCCTGCGAACACTCCTTCTCTTGACGTTCTGCCGGTGCTCTCATCAACGACTATTCCTCCCCACTTGTTAGTGTCGAGGCCCTCAGTCGTTGATTTGATCAGCGGATTAGGCGAAGTACCGATGGCCATTATAACACAATCGGCATCTATGTCAAACAAAGCCCCCTCTATCGGGACAGGACGTGCGCGGCCCGACTCATCGGGCGCGCTGAGCTCCATTTTCTGGCATTTCACCGACTTGACCCATCCGTCATCCGAAGGATTTACGGCTACGGGATTTGTGAGCATCTTAAATACGATGCCCTCCTCCTTTGCATGCTCTACCTCCTCCGCACGCGCGGGAAGCTCCTTCTCAGTCCTGCGGTAAACGACCGTTACGTCCGAGCCCAGCCTTTTGGCACATCTGGCGGCGTCCATAGCCACATTACCGCCGCCCACTACGACAGTTCTCGAAGCCTTCTGGATGGGTGTGGAGCTCTTGTCATCGTAGGCCTTCATGAGATTTATTCTCGTAAGGAATTCGTTTGCGGAATAAACGCCCTTAAGATTCTCCCCCGGTATGTTCATGAATTTGGGAAGCCCCGCGCCCGAGCCTATAAATACGGCTTCATATCCGTACTCATCCATAAGCTCGTCTATCGACACTGTCTTGCCTATCACTGTATTGAGACATATCTCGACACCGAGATCCTTAAGTGCGTCTATCTCCTTACGCACGATAGCCTTCGGCAGTCTGAATTCGGGTATTCCGTATACGAGAACGCCTCCCGCAGTATGCAGCGCTTCAAAAACGGTAACGCTGTATCCCTTTTTGGCAAGGTCGCCGGCGCACGTGAGTCCCGAAGGGCCGGAGCCTATAACGGCTATCTTATGACCGTTCTTTGCGGGAGCTTCCGCGGTGCCGCCTCTGTGCGAGTCCGCCGTGAAACGCTCTATGCGGCCTATTCCCACAGGCTCGCCCTTTATTCCTCTTACGCAGTATTTCTCGCACTGGTTTTCCTGAGGACAGACGCGCCCGCAAACAGCCGGGAGCGAGCTCGACTGCGACATTATGTCGTAAGCTCCTTCAAAATCTCCGCATGCGGCTCTCGCTATGAATGCGGGTATGTCTATCTGTACGGGACATCCCGACACACACGGCTTGTTCTTACAGTTAAGGCATCTCTGAGCCTCATTCACTGCCTGTTCCTTCGTATAGCCGAGTGCTACCTCGTTAAAATTTCCGCTCCTTATCTGCGCGTCCTGAACCGGCATTTCGTTTTTAGTCAGTGACATATTGGGCATTATAAGCGTACCTCCTGTCTGTAAAGCGCACATGCGTCGTCGTATGCTTTTCTTTCAAACGGTTTATACATGGAAGAACGCGCTATGGCTTCATCGAAATCTATTAAATGTCCGTCAAAATCGGGCCCGTCCACACATGCGAATTTCGTCTTGCCGCCTACGCTCAGCCTGCAGCCGCCGCACATTCCGGTGCCGTCTATCATTATGGGATTCATGCTCGCCACCGTTCTGATACCGTACTGTTTTGTGAGCGCGCACACGAATTTCATCATTATCAGAGGCCCTATCGTTATGACCTCATCATACGTTTCACCGCTCTCTATGAGCTTTTTGAGCGCGTCCGTAACAAGACCCTTCTCGCCCGCCGAGCCGTCGTCCGTCATCATAACGAACCTGTCGCTGACATTTCTGAATTCATCCTCAAGTATTATGAGATCCTTATTTCTGAATCCCACTATGGAATGAACCTCGGCGCCCGACGCGTGGAGCTTCTTGGCAACGGGATAAGCTATGGCGCATCCTACTCCTCCTCCTACAACAGCCACTTTTCCGAGACCGTCCGTTTCGGTGCTGCGTCCGAGGGGGCCCGCAAGATCATGTATGCTGTCATTCTCTTCTTTAAGGCCCAGCTTGAATGTAGTGGCGCCGACTATCTGGAATATCACAGTGACCGTTCCCTTATCTCTGTCGTAATCCGCGATGGTGAGAGGTATCCTCTCGCCGTCTTCATCGACGCGTAAAATTATAAACTGCCCGGGTTCGGCTTTCTTCGCGACCATCGGGGCATTTATTTCCATGAGCGTAACAGTGGGATTAAGGATCTTCTTTCTTACAATTTCAAACATATAAAATCTCCGTTCCGAACAAGCTGTGCACTGCAAGTACACATTTCAAAGTTATTTTAGCAAAGTACGGATATGCTTGCAACATAAAAATCATTCGTTTCTGAACACCCACAGTTTATTCATGAGAAAATTGACGATGAGCATTACGGGAGTGACTATGATCTTACAATAATCCCTGGGCACGCCCGCTGTCTTGTTTACGAGCATGACGAGGAGAGCGCTCACGGCGGCGTATATTATGAATGCTATTATGAATCTGGGCCCCGTGCTCCTGTTCCTGCCGCTGAAAACGAATCTGCTGTTAAGTATATAGCTGTTTATTGCGCCGGCTATATCGCCGATCACGGATGCAAGGCCGGCGAGTATGTCAAGACCGAACAGAACGAGTGAAAGGCCCGTGAGCCCGAACAGTTTTATGAGCAGGAAGCTCACTATGAGTGCCACGAGCGTGTTCGACACGCCCACGAAGCAAAAGAGTATAAACTGTTTATATTTTACGAACAGAGCTTTTATTTTAGACATTTATGCGCGCCTCGTTTCTGCATATTTTGTAAGATACGACCATCAATATGACGGAAGATACCGCCGATATCGCTATGCCCGTGTACGTACCCGTGAGCGCGAGCAGGCCCGCGACGACACCGGAGAAATTAAATGCCGCGTGGAACAGTATGTTCGATATGAGCGAGCCCGAAAGCTCATAGAACCATATCATGAACAGTGAGAGTATGCCCGCATATATCGCCTGTAAAATATTCCCGTGATATATCCCGAAAACTGCCGATGCAACGGCGGCCGATATTATCACAGACGCGATGTGTACCCTGTGCGTGACCTGCTTCGGTATCGTTATCACTATTTTCTTAACGGCGCTGTAAAGGAGGCCCCGGAATATTATCTCTTCCACAACAGGCGCAAAAACAACGGTCGCTATGAGCGACAGTATCAGCCCGCCGCCGTCAAATGCGCCCACGCTCTCCTCGTTTGCCTCCACCCATGACTGCGGCAGATATTTCACGAGAACGCTCAGCAGCAGATTGAAAAAAGCTCCCACAAACGTACCCGTTATAAATGATATTGCATACGTGCCGTATCCGGCTCTTACGAAGCTGAAATTCACCGCCTTTTTTATGCCTGTTTTTGTGTATATGAGCACGAACAGGACAATGAATATGACCGCAGCGCCTATATACATTACTGAAATGTATCGGTAGAATACGGAATTCAGAGCCTGCTCTATCTGCTCCGGCGTCAATTCGGGATGATTTACCGGATTTATATAAGCAGTGGATGCGATGCTCATTACGAGCTGCACCGCTATCTGCAGGAAAGTCCATCCCGCGCATGCCGCGGCCGGTATCAGGATCGCTATGATGATCGTGACCGCCTTATTTCTATTTTTCTGTTTCGAATCGATATTGTCGTTGATATTGTCCATCATATTCCCCTTCGCACGCCGCCGGTATACGCTTCCGCGGCCGTGTGTAAATATATGTTCTAATTATATATAAAATTTCACTTTTTTCAATGATTTGACATGCAGGCGTACTTATTTTATAATTCCGTGATGCCGCAGCCATGAAACATCAATAAAGAGGTATATGAGAATTGGGCGCTGATAAGAAAGCTATTCCTGACGGTAAAATATCGATCGCAAATATCAGAGGGCTGATATTTGCCCTTTTTGCCGTTTATTCCGCGCTCATAATGGGCGTGTGCTCTATGACTTCTTTTATTTTTCCTCTTCACGACAGAGTGGATCAGAATGTCTTCTTCACTGTAGGCCGCGAGATACTGAACGGGAAAGTCATATACCGAGACATGTTCGAGCACAAGGGCCCGCTCACATATTTTATACACGCTCTTGCGGCTCTTATCTCACGCTCCTCATTTATAGGCGTTTATATGATCGAGGTCGTATTTTACACCGTATTCCTTCATTATGTGTACCGCACTCTGCTCCTTTTCACCGGTAAAACGCAGTCCTTCTGCGCCGCTCTCGTGACCGGCGCCGTTATAGCGTCGGCTCCCTGCTTTCAGAGGGGCGACAATGTGGAGGAGCTGTGCCTTTCTTTTATCATGATACCGCTTTATCATATGCTCCGTTCATACAGGCTCCCCTCAAATGATACGCCTGTGCCTCAGGGAGTCCGTATATCTTTTCTCAACGGCATCATGTTCGGAGCGGTCCTGTGGATCAAATTCAATCTGGTGGGCTTCTGGATAGGCTGGATGCTCGCAGTGTATATTCCGCTCCTCAAGAACAGAAGATACGGGCTTTTTTTCAGGCACGCGGCTGCTTTCGCGTCCGCCTTCCTGATAACATCCGTTCCGTGGGTCGTGTACTTTATATATAAAAATTCTTTTTATGATTTTGTTTATACATATTTTTACTGCAATATATTCCTTTATAAGGACAGCTCCGCATTGTGGGTGCGCATCGTGTCCGTGCTCATGGGGATGGGGAGAAATCTCATAGGAAACGTCACTTTGTTGGCGGTGTCTTTTTACGGGCTCATAAGGCTGTGCAAAAAGCATATCTATGCGCCACTTATCACTTATATATTTTTATACGCAGGAGTGTTTTTCGGGGGACGCTGGTACGAATATTACTATCTTATATTCGCGTGCTACTTTGTTCCGGGTGTCGCTTACTTTGTGCATGATATTTCAAAGACTTCATTTTACACAAAGATCGACAGGCGCGCGCTTGTTTCATTATGCGCGCTTTTCTGCTTTATTTTTTCAGTTGTATGCAGCAATTGCGCCCGTTTTTATTTCAGGGATGAAAGCGAATATCCTCAGGTGAAGTTTGCCTCTTATATCAAAAATTCCGGAATCGAGTCTCCTACGCTCCTTAATTACGGCTTTATCGATCAGGGCTTTTATCTTGCGTCGGGCATTTCACCCGTCAATAAGTATTTCTGCCGTGTTAATATACCCTACAGCGCCCTTCCGGAGATGTATGACGAACAGAAGCGGCTGATAGATAACGGATCCGTTGATTTTGTTGTCGTACGTATGAACGGCTCGGGGCACGATATTGAAAATGAATACATGAGATCGCTCACGGGCGGAGATACGGACGTGGTCTTTCAGAATCCTTTATATACAGTAGATGAAGGAGAAACTCCCCTCCTGTTTGAAAATTACGATCTGATCATGTCTGCCGAGGACATCTCTTCCGAATACACATTTGGCCTTTTCCAAAAGAAAGATGCCGCGCGTTGATCGTAACGCGCGGCGCATGTGGCGCACCCAGCAGAGCTCGAATCCACAACCTTCTGGTCCGTAGCCAGACGCTCTATCCAATTGAGCTATGGGTGCATGACATCTCCCGATGCTTGTGATATTCTACATGATTTAGCTTTAGCTGTCAACATTTTTATTCAAATAGGTCATCCATGAGCTTTTTTATCCTGTCGGCTCTTTTTTTTGTATCTTCCTGATCTATCGATACATCGACAGTATCGCCTTCCTTTGCGGAAGGCACGAGAACGCGCGCGATCTCGGCGAACTGTTCTTTTCCGGAATCGTCCGTATATTCCGCAACGGCAAATCTGCCCTCAAATCGGTCTATTATAACCTTCATAAGGTCTACTCTCCTTCCTGTTTTTCGCATTTTACATTTATATCCGTTCCGTCTGAGATAAATATTATATCTCCCTGCTTATCCGTGCGCAGTATGCGGGCGCCGGACGCCTCCCATCTGTCCACGACGGATTTATGCGGATGATTATAGCTGTTGCCTTCTCCCAGACTGAATACGGCATATTTTGCGCCTACCGACGAAACGAATTTTTTCCCCGAAGATGTGCTGCTTCCGTGATGTCCTACCTTTATGACATCGGCTCTTACATCATATCCGGCATTCATTATCTCATTTTCACTTTCTGTTTCGGCATCGCCCATGAAAAGGAAAACATTATTTCCGTTTACTATACGTATGACCGCCGAGTAATCATTGAGGTCTTCGTATTCATCGGACACGGGAGCTATCATATCCACTCCTTCGCATATTGTGACTCCCGCCTTTGCGGTCTTGATCTTAAGACCTTGGGAAGCTATTTCCTCAAGAAGCTTTTCATATGTTTTTGTATTTGTCGAAACGCGGGGCATATATATATCACCTATTTCAAACCATGATATGATGTCCTTCATGGCGCCTATGTGATCCGCGTGCGGATGCGTTGCCACAACGATATCTATTTTTTTATACCCTTTTGATGATATCACTGAATATATCTTATCTGCGGAATCGCTGACGCCCGCATCTATAAGGATAGTCTTACCGCCCGGAAGCTCTATAAATGCGGAGTCTCCCTGACCTACATCTATAAAGGTAACGGTCATCTCGCCCGTATTTACGACATTCTGCGGTGCGGAATTCTGACCGATGTTCATATGAACAGGGGCACAGCCGCTTAACGAAAATAACGCCGAAGCGGTCATCAATAAGTTCAGGATTGCTGCGTATATTGTTCTGCGATTCATTGTGTTTCTGTATCTCTGTATGTCTGTATTTCTGTATATTGTAAAAAACGGAGCTATCCGTCGGACGCTCCGTTTTTATCACTCAAAAAACCGTTTGGTCGGTCATCAGTACATGCCGCCGCCCATTCCGCCTGCGGGTGCTGCCGGCTCGGGCTCGGGTATATCGGCAACGACTGCTTCCGTTGTAAGAAGTATCGAAGCAACGGATGCAGCGTTCTGAAGTGCAGAACGTGTAACCTTTGCAGGATCGACTATTCCGGAGGCTATCATGTCAACGCACTTTTCGGAAAGTACATCGTATCCTACTCCGGGCTTGGATGCCTTTACCTTATCGACAATAACTGCGCCTTCAAGACCTGCATTGACCGCTATCTGCTTTACAGGCTCTTCAAGAGCTTTCATTACTATCTGAACGCCTGTCTTCTCGTCGCCGGTCGTTGTCTTAAGAAGCTTTGCAACAGAAGGTATGGCATTTATATATGCCGTTCCGCCGCCTGCTACTATTCCTTCTTCTACGGCAGCCTTTGTTGCTGCAAGAGCATCCTCTATGCGGAGCTTTCTTTCCTTCATCTCTGTCTCTGATGCAGCGCCTACCTGAATTACGGCTACGCCGCCGGAAAGCTTCGCAAGACGCTCCTGAAGCTTTTCTTTATCGAATTCGGAGGTAGTCTCCTCTATCTGAGCTTTGATAGACTGTATTCTCTTCTTGATCTCATCTGAATTGCCGGCGCCGTCAACTATTATCGTATTCTCCTTGGCAACCTTTACCTGTCTTGCTCTGCCGAGCATATCGACTGTAGTTTCCTTAAGATCATAGCCGAGCTCATCCGTTATGACCTCGCCGCCCGTAAGGATAGCTATGTCGCGCAGCATTTCTTTTCTTCTGTCACCGAAGCCCGGAGCTTTGACAGCAACGCAAGAGAACGTTCCGCGGAGTTTATTTACGATGAGTGTTGTGAGAGCTTCGCCTTCAACATCCTCAGCGATTATAAGGAGCTTCTTGCCCTGCTGAACTATCTGTTCAAGGAGCGGGAGAAGATCCTGTACGCTTGAAAGCTTCTTATCCGTTATAAGGATATACGGGTCATCAAGAACGGCTTCCATCTTATCGGTATCCGTGGCCATATAAGCCGAAACATAACCTCTGTCGAACTGCATACCTTCAACGACTTCAAGGTTGGTACCCATCGTCTTGGACTCTTCAACGGTTATAACGCCGTCGTTGGTAACCTTCTCCATAGCGTCAGCTATGAGAGCGCCTATTCCTTCATCGTTTGCGGAAACAGAAGCTACACGTGCTATGTCGTCCTTGCCTCTTACATTCTGACTTACCTCGTGTATGCTGCTGACAGTTGCGTCAACGGCCTTCTGGATGCCTCTCTTCAATATCATCGGATTTGCTCCGGCCGCTATATTCTTAAGGCCTTCTCGTATTATAGCCTGCGCAAGGAGCGTTGCCGTCGTTGTACCGTCGCCGGCCACATCATTTGTCTTTGTCGCCACTTCTTTAACAAGCTGGGCGCCCATATTCTCGAAGCGATCTTCGAACTCTATTTCCTTTGCGATCGTAACACCGTCGTTTGTTATCAACGGAGCGCCGAACTTCTTATCGAGAACAACATTTCTTCCCTTAGGTCCGAGAGTGATCTTAACTGTATCAGCAAGCTGATCTACACCCTTAACAAGCGCTTTTCTTGAATCTTCACCGAATTTGATCTCTTTAGCCATAACAAAAATCCTCCCTGAATTATTCAACTATCGCCAGAATGTCGCCCTGCTTGAGGATCGTATATTCCGCGCCTTTATATTTAACTTCTGTGCCTGCGTATTTGCTCATGAGCACTTTATCGCCAATCTTAACTTCCATCGGAACAAGCTTACCGTCAACAACAGCGCCCGGACCTACGGCAACTACCTCTGCCTCCTGAGGCTTCTCCTTAGCCGAACCCGGCAGTACGATACCGCTCTTCGTTGTTTCCTCGCTCTCAAGCATCTTAACAACAACTCTGTCGCTCAAAGGTTTAATTCCCATGATGATTCTCCTCCTTATAACTGTAAAATGTATATCTCATTTCCGATTGTTAGCACTCAATGTGTCTGAGTGCTAACAACTGTATATAATATACCCTTATTTTCTTTTTTGTACAAATCTAATTTGCAAAGATATTCAGGTAAAATATGTCATTTTACCAAATTATCTCTGTCATACTTATATATTCTTCATTTTTCTCGATTTTATTCATCTGTGAGCTTTGCGTACTCTATTATGAGCCGTTTCATTCCCGCGTTGTCAAACACGACCTCAACCGCGCTGTTCCTGCCGTCGCCCAGAAGCTTTGATACCGTACCTGCGCCGAATCTCTTATGTCTTACGCGCTGCCCCACTGTAAATTCTGTGATATAGCTGCCGCTTTCCTGAGCGGGCATCTGTGCGCGCATCGGTATCTGTACATGCGCCTGACTCTGCGCCCGCGCCGTGGTATCCGCACCTGAGCGGTCATTTGCATTTTCGCGCCCGCAGAACAGGATCTTTCTTCTGCCTCCGTATACTTCCGTCATACACTGATCCGGTATCTCGCCCAGAAAGCGCGACGGCTGATTGCGCGTCGTCTTGCCGTAGAGCATACGCTCCTCGGTATTTGTTATATAAAGCTTCTTCATCGCACGCGTTATGGCAACATAACAAAGGCGCCTTTCTTCGTCAAGAGCTTCGGGTGATTCATCTATCGATCTGTACGACGGGAACACACCCTCCTCCATGCCTATCATAAATACTGTCGGAAATTCCAGTCCCTTGGCGCTGTGCACGGTCATGAGCGTAACCTTGTCTTCATCCTCCGCTGCGGCTTTTCTGTCTGCATCCGAGCTGAGTGAAACATATTCCAGAAATCCGGCATACGTTATATCGTCGTTTCCTTCATGTCTCTCCTCATCTTCATATTCTCTGGCAACAGAAATGAATTCCTTCAGGTTATCGGCTCTGCCCTGATCCTCTATTCCGGCATCGTCCCTGTCATACATGCCGAGCAGACCGGTCTCATTAAGTACGAGCTCGACAAAGTCCGGCAGACTCATTTCATCGGCCTTCAGCATTATCTCTGACATCATAACGGCGGCTTCCGTCATTTTATCGGCCGACCTTGCAAGCTCCGGGTATTCATGTGCGGAAAGTAAAATATTGAAAAGCGATGTGTTCTCGCGTACCGCTGTCTCGGAGGCCTTTCCTATACTTGTAAGACCGATACCCCTTTTTGGCACGTTTATTATGCGCCTTAACGCTGAATCATCGGCAGGATTGTTGAAAACTCTCAGATATGCTATAAGATCCTTTACTTCCATTCTGTCATAGTATCTCAGACCGCCGTATATCTTGTAGGGAACGCCGTATTTTACGAGAGTGTTTTCAATGTTCTTGGAAAGAGCATTCGCGCGGTACAGAACAGCATGATCGCTGTATTTTGCGTCGCCGGACGATACGGATCTTCTTATGGTATTCACCACATATTCGGACTCGCTGTTCTGGTTCTCGGCGGTATAATGCACTATCCTGTCACCGCTGCCCTTTGAAGTCCACAGCTCCTTTGTCTTGCGCGAAAAGTTATTCGCGATGACCTTGTTGGCCGCATCGAGTATGAACTGCGTGGATCTGTAATTCTGCTCGAGCTTTATTACGCAGCAGTTCTTATTTTCTCTCTCGAATTCAAGTATGTTCCTTATGTCCGCGCCTCTGAAGCTGTATATGCTCTGATCGTCATCGCCTACCACGCACAGATTGTGATGCCGCTCCGCGAGCTTTGATACAAACAGATACTGTGCTTTGTTCGTGTCCTGATACTCGTCTACCATTATATATCTGAATCTCTCTCTGTAGTGATCCAGCACATCCGGGCACGTGTTGAACAGCAAAAGAGTGTTCAGGAGCATGTTGTCAAAATCCATGGCGTTGTTTTTCTTAAGCTGTTCCTCATACATCAGATAACATTCGGCCATCATCCTGTAGTCATAATTTCTGTGATCCACTGAATCGGCGAACTGCGAAGGCGAGAGCAGTTCATCCTTCGCTTTTGAGATCACGGCCTTTATTTTGGAGTTTGGTATGCGTTTGTCGTCTATATTGAGCCTTTTCTGGCACTCTTTTATGAGGGCCGTAGTCTCGGCATCGTCGTATATTACGAAATTTTTCGTGTAGCCTATCCTTTCCGCGTGAGCGCGGAGTATTTTACCGCACGCCGCGTGAAATGTATTCAGCCACATTCCGCGTATATTTCCCTCCAGCAGCCGTTCCGTGCGCTCGTACATCTCTCTTGCGGCCTTGTTCGTAAAAGTGATGGCCATAATATTGTATGGTGAAACGCCGCATTCGCCCACGAGATAAGCTATCCTGTATGTGAGCACCCGCGTTTTACCGCTTCCCGCGCCCGCGAGCACGAGCACCGGCCCTTCCGTCTGCGTGACCGCCTCGTACTGTCTGTCATTGAGCTCCTTTTTATAATCCATCATTTATTCTCCTCTTAAATACCTCATAAAGCACCACTCCCGCCGCTACGGATGCATTTAATGACGACACTTCGCCCTTCATGGGTATGGTCAATATAAAATCGCATTTTTTCGAAACGAGCGCTCCCATGCCGTTTCCCTCGCTGCCTATGACTATGCCTATAGGCCCGCTGAGATCGGCCTTGTAAAAAGGTACCGTGCCCTTGAGATCGGTGCCCGCTATCCAAAGCCCGGCCTCCTTGAGCTCGTCTATCGCCGCCGGAATATTCGGAACTCTCGCGACCTTTACGTAAGCCGAGGCTCCCGCGGACGTTTTGGCGACAGTGCCCGTAAGCTGCACGGATCTCCTTTTGGGTATTATTATGCCGTGGGCGCCCACGGCATCCGCAGTGCGTATGACAGCGCCGAAATTATGCGGATCCTGTATTTCGTCAAGTATTATGACAAAAGGCGGCTCGCCCTTGTCCGCAGCCGTTTCAAGTATGTCGCTTATGCTGCAATAGCTTCCCGCCGCTGTGAAGAGCACCGCTCCCTGATGGCCCGCGTTTCCCGCAATCTCCGTAAGCTTTGCCTTATCGGCAGTCTGATATACGATGTGCTTTTCTTTTGCAAGAGCAACTATGGCCTTAAGTGACCCCGATATGTCTCCGCCGGATATGAGCAGCTTGTTGACAGGTATGTCGCTCTTCAGTGCTTCAATGACGGCATTCCTGCCGTAAATGACCTCTTTGGATATATTATCTTCATTCATATCGCATTTTCCCCGCCTCAAGAGACCTCTGTAAAATATATTCAAGTCTTTCTTCATCGTCAAGCATATACAGATATCCGATGAGCGCCTCAAATGCCGTCGCATATCTGTAATCCGCGACACTCGCGTTCTTCGGTACCGTATGAGGATGCGCATTGCGCGCACGCCTTACTATCTCGCGTTCTTCCTCAGTGAGTTCATTTTCTATACAGTGTAAAATATGTGCCTGAGCTTTGGCCTTGACAAAAAATATCGACTTAACGTGCAGCTCGTTCACATCCCTGTATTTTTGAGAAATAAGATAATTGCGTATATAAAGCTCATATACGCAATCACCTGTGAAAGCAAGAGCCAGAGGCTTCACAGCCGCAAGCTCCGCTTTAGTATATTTATGAAATAAAAAACGGTCAGACAATATCTTTCTTCCTTTTCTTTCTGAGCTTTTCGCGTGTAAGAATAAACACTCCCACGCCTGCGGCTATAACGGCTGCGGCGCATATTACGATGAGACGTATCATTTTGCTCCTGAAGCTCGTTCTGGCCACAAAAGCGCTTCCGTCGGTCACGGCACCGGGGTCGAACACATCATACGAGGGATCGTCCCACACATCGCTCGTATTGTCCGCCTCAGCCCTGTTCACGGCGTTGACTTCTTTTATGCGCCGGTTGGCGTCCGTTATCATATCAAGCAGCTCGCCGCTGTCTATCCTCCAAAGATATCCGTCGTTAAAGCCCTGCCTGTCGGAACGGAACGTCCACCAGTGCGAGAGCTGCACCCTCGCGTTTATTATGGAATCTATATATGCCTGTGTATCCTCGTAAAATGTCTTGCTCTCAAGCTGATAGCTTCCGTTCGTTTCGCCGTTGTAAAACGGCTTTCCGAGCCTTGCAGCCTCTTTCTCATACATTTCAAAGTCACAGTTTACGGTATTTCCGCTGCTGTCCGTATATACCGAGACATCGCTCACACCGAGTCCGTAAGCGTGAGCGCTTATAACGTCAAGCTTCGAATTCAGAAGAGAAAGAGCCTTAAGGCGTTCTTCGGCAGTATCCGTTTTCCACGAAAGTCCCGAGCCGTTCATAACATCGTTCAGCAGGTTCCACTGCGAATTTCTCAATACGCTGTCCCCGCTCGTTATGAGATGCTCACTGTCTATCGAGCGTATCTTGTCCGCGCAGTCTCCGTAGAATCCTGCAAGCTGCAAAAGCGAATAATGCACGTTTCTGACAGCCTCTCCCACGTCGGCGTCCAGAGATCCTTCATTTTTTATCTCCCACATGAGCACGCTTTTTCTGTCCTTATAGCGGCTTATGAACATGTCGAGATATTTGTACACATTCTGCCTTGATTCCGAATCCCTGTCAGCCACGATGTCCGTTGTCGTTTCGGTGCCGGTTATCCAGCCCTTGCCTTCTATGTATTCGTTCTTGAGCAGGTAGCTCTCTATAAGCCCGAGGCAAACGACGACCTTGATGTCATATTTGTCGCACAGATCGAAGAACTGATCCATTGCCTTAAAATATGTCTTCTGAGATTCTTCGTTATACATGAGATCGGGAAGTGCGTTGGAGTATACAAAAACGCGTATCGATTTAAACCCGAGCTCATTTAACTGCTTTAAGGCAGCCTCCGCCGCCGAAACGGTGTATTCCTCCGAAGGGAACTGACCGTCCGGAACATACTCGGAAAGTATCTGGTAGAACATATCGAATTTATTGAAGCTTATCTCATAATAAGGCTCGCCGTTCATGTAGAGCCTGCCGCCAACAGACCTGAGTATTCCGTCCTTTTTGCGGCTGCCCGTCGTTATTACGAGCATATTATAATATTCGTCCCACCACACCTTTGCGTTGAGCGCTTCGTTCAGGAAATTGGGAGGCACATTCACTATGCCGTTTATTTTACGCACGGGAGCCGTAAGAACGCATTTTTTGCCGTTTACGGTTATTTCGTCGCTGTCGACCGTTCCCGCTATATCCGTGTCGGCATTCTTTATGCGGAACGTCTTGTCGGAATTATCCTCCGTAAAATCCATATTTATGCATCTTGCTATCTGTTCAAGATCCGTATAGACCGTGCCGTCTCTCAGCACGGGAGCGTATGTCATGGCTATCTGTGTGGAATTTATGAATACCTTTATATCGCCGCTTTCGGCAGGTTCGTCGGGAACATCCACGTAAGGCATGGCACCGGGAGCCTGCGTTGAATATTTCTGGGGATATGCGCGTCCCTTTGTAGCAACGCACGGATTGTCTATGAGGATATAAGCAACATGTTCTTCCGCGGCGGAAGCGGCGGCAGTATCGCCGGAATCCTTTGCGAGCTCGTTTACATTGACGCTCACGGATTCAACGCTGTATACTTCACTTCTGAATTTACATCCCTCCGCCGCAGGCAGATTGTTCACGAATATATCGTATTCATTTTCGCCGCGTCTGAAAGCCGTTCTTATATTGTATCTCACATCGTTTTCAAGCTCGGCTACCGTTTTACCGGAGCTGTCCTTGATGACAGGGATCCCGTCCTGTTTTGTCACTGTTATTATGACTCCGTCGGAGGGACCGCTGTAACCGCTCGGCTTTGAGCTCGCCATGCTCAGTATCATTTCATTGTTGAAATTTTCATTTACCTTGACAACGATACTTACATACATTTCGGTGTCTCTCGCGCCTATAGTCCACCATCTCATGTCGCATCTGTTTACGGCGAGCGACCGCGAACCCATCACGGCTTCACTGTTCCCCACGACCCTTATCATGCTGTCCGGCGACACATATGACGCTCCGAGTCCCGATGAAGGCGCTCCGAATTCCTGCGTTATATTCTGATCTTCATATGTTACCAATATTCTTTCTGTCATCTGCGATAAATCCTGTCCTGCGGAGGACACAAATGTCATGCCGCATACCGTGAGCACGATAACGAGTATCGAGGATATGTACCTTTTTATCAACATACCGATCTTTCTGTCTCCTTTTTAAGTCTTTCTACAAGAGCGATTATTTCACGCACCGCGTCTTTTTTTGCCGCTTTCATGTTCACGCTCTTGTCTCTTGTTGATATCTCTACGGCGCCTTCCGAAAGGGATCTCGGACTTATGACCGCTCTTACGGGCACTCCCAACAGATCGGCATCGGAGAACATGACTCCCGCTCTTACATCACGGTCATCGTATATGACTTCTATGCCTTTACTCTGCAGTTCGTCATACAACGAATCGGATACGCTCCTGATCTCACTGTCATCTGATCTGAGGCAGCATATGTGCACCTGCCACGGAGCTATTGAAATGGGCCATATCGGGCCGTGATCGTCGTGATGAGCCTCGCATACGGATGCCGCGAGTCTTCCCACACCTATACCGTAGCAGCCCATTACGGGATAATTGAGATTTCCTTCGCTGTCAAGGTATTGCATACCCATGGACTTTGTGTATTTCGTGCCGAGCTGGAAAATATTTCCGACTTCAATGCCTCGTGATATCTTTATGGTGTGCTTTCCGCATACGGGACATATACCGCCTTCCGTTATCTTTGCCACATCAGTGTATTCAACGCTTCCGCAGTCTCTTTCCATATTGAGTCCCGTAAAATGCGTATCCTTCTTATTGGCGCCGCACAGCAGATCACAGGCGCCCTTTAATGAGCGGTCGTAGACCACGGTAAACTTACCGGAAATGCCTACAGGGCCTATAAAGCCGGCTTCTATTCCGGAATCCTGCGTGATCGTACCGGGATGTATATCCTCTCCCACGTGATTGCGCAGCTTCGTCTCATTCACGTCGAGATCTCCCCTTATAAATACTATCACATACTCATCCGTCATATTTTTCTGATATACAACGGCCTTGCACGATCTCTCTACCGGAAGCTTAAGGAAGCGGCACACGTCATCTATTGTCTTCATTTCGGGCGTGTAAACTTCCTTTAATTCCTCACTGTCTTCGTTTTCGTTAATTGTCACGCATTCCGCTGCTTCCATATTCGCGCGGTAACCGCACTCGTCGCAGAGCGCTATCGTGTCCTCGCCTACGGGAGTGAGGAGCATGTATTCATGAGATATGCTGCCGCCCATCATGCCGGAATCGGATTTCACCGTAACGACCTCGGGTATTCCGGCTCTTGCGAATATCCTGTTGTAGGCGTCATAGCACCTTTTGTAGTATTCCTCGAGATCCTCCTGAGACGTGTGAAATGAATACGCGTCTTTCATGGTAAATTCACGCACACGTATGAGTCCCGCGCGCGGGCGCGCCTCATCACGGAACTTTGTCTGTATCTGATATATCATGAACGGATAGCGCGTATAGCTCGCTCCGTATTCTCTGACGAGCTGAACGGCGGCCTCCTCATGCGTCATACCGAGCACCATGGGAGCGTTGTTCCTGTCCGTAAAACGCAAAAGCTCGCTTCCCACACTTTCATATCTTCCGGACTCTTCCCAAAGACCCGCGGGGAGAGCTACGGGGAACAGTACCTCCTGTCCGTCTATGGCGTCCATTTCCTCGCGTATTATCTGCTCTATCTTACGGCAGATGCGTCTGAGCGGCATATACTGTGAAAAAATACCGCTCGTTACGAACTTCATATATCCTCCGCGGAGCATGAGAGAATGACTTTCTATAACACAGTCTGCGGGTTTTTCCTTAAATCTGTCGCCTACAAGCCTGTCTAATTTCATACGGTGATCTCCTTCTGTTCATTTTATATTTTTGCACATGACTGCGCAAAAACAACAAGTGCAATTATACAAACGTTGCCTGTCAAAAACAAGTGTCATGCATATTATCTGCCTTTGAATTTTGCTATTTCCTCTTTCATGATCTGATAATACTGATCCGAATACACTGTGTTCGGTTCTATGTCCTTGCTTATATTTTCACTTATCTGTTCGCCTATCACGAATTCATTCCATGACACCACAAGCGCTATCTTTACGCCTATGAGCCTGGCTCTGGCCCATTCTTCCCTGAATGTGAGTCCGTCTCGCCTTCCCGGGGCGGGGATATAGCCTTCTTCGCCTTCATAGCCCTCCTGCCTGTAGGATGCGACCACCGTCATTGCCTCCGGCATGTCCGTTTCCTTATTTACCGCGAATGTCTGAGCCTCTCTGTCCTCCCAGCTCCAGTATCCGTACTTGCTCTCAAGTGTCTCCGTATTCTGAAGGTTGGGCTGCTGTGTTATGAATCCCGTTACAAATCTGACCGTAAAGCGTTCGTCGTCCCAGTCCTCGTGAGGATCCCTGTCTCCTATGAATGTGGGAGTCCCGAGATATACGAGCAGCAGCGGCTTGCCGTAAAGCATCATATACTTATCGGCACGTTCCGGATTGTCCTTGTTGTTTATAAACCAGTCGTACACCTGATCCGCTTTTTTCTGCAGAATGCCGTCATACACTGAATCAGGTCTGTCCGGGCATCCGAGCATTATGGCTATCTGAGGCGTTTTTTCTTCCATTTTACCCCATATATCAAACATTTTAACGGCGGATCTTTCTATCATCGCGAAATCCTCGCGCCCCGTCCTGTTGAGATATTTTTCATCCATTATCTTATCGTATGTGGCTCTTTTATTCATCTCGGTATTGAATGTCACGTTGTTGGACCAGTCAATGAAAACAAAATCTACATCCGCCTCGCCGAGGAGCCTGCCGTGGGCCTCTATGACTTCGTCATCGTCGGATCTGTACTGTCCGAGCTCCGGATAGGCCCAGAATTTATCCGCGCTCCAAAGCGATTGTCTGTGCCAGGTCGTATATGCGAGTCCTACGAGCCTTTCCTCATACGGCGTTCTTTCGTATATTCCCGCACCCTTATCGGAAACACTGAGTCCTTCTTCTGTAAAATCTTTCATATTATCACCTTCCCATTTGCTGTCATATGTATCTTTAACACCGTCTCCGCATGCCGAAAACGCCATTGTCACGGTCACGGTCACAAGCAATGTTATTATTGTGAGTGTTTTTCTGAACGGATTCATCTTATACCTCCCAATGTTCGCGTCCGATATTCATGAGTGGTATTTTACATACAGTGACAAGAAAAATCAATGTTGACATGAGTAAAATGTTTGTGTATACTTACAAAGCTCTTAGGGGAGTAGTTCAATGGTAGAGCAACGGTCTCCAAAACCGTCTGTTGCGTGTTCGAGTCGCGTCTCCCCTGCCAGCTTGAGCTGTAAAGCAGATCGGATCTTTCCGGTCTGCTTTTTCTCATTAGAGCAGAGTATGAATTTTAATTTTATTGTCCGGAGATGATTTTATGGAAAATAAGGCGTTGGGATCGGAGAAGATATTTCACGGCGATATTGAGATGACGTTTTGTCACGACGGGGACGGAAACAAGCTGAATATGCTCCGTATGAAGCCCGTTTTACACGGCGCCGGTACAGATGAGGATGCAGGTTCGGACGAGCTTTATTCACAGCCGAACTTTCAGATGACGGTCGCGGGATGCAATTACGGCATTCAGGAGGGCGTGAACATAGGCGGCTCTCAGGTGCCTCACGATGTAAGGCTCAAAGATTTCAGGCATGATGAAAGCGGCGCGGAATTCGTATATGTACACGATATACTCGGTCTTGAAATAACGCTTCATATGACTTTTATAAAGGGTGCGAACGTCATACGGCAATATAACACCGTAAAGAACATAGGCGATTCGGAAAAGGTCATAACTCATTTTTCGTCTGCGAACATATGCGGTATAGAACCCCTCGGCAAGCTTCCATGGGATCATCCGGGTAAGTTTATGATACATTACTGCGTCAATACCTGGCAGGGCGAGGGTCAGTGGAGATCCGTTTCACTCGAGGACGCCGGCATATATTCATGCTCCGTACATCAGAACACAAATACATTCAGGCTCTCCTCTACGGGCTCCTGGAGCACGTCCAGGTTCATGCCTTTCATTTTACTCGAAAATACGGAAACAAAGCAGATATGGTACGCACAGATCGAAACGTCGTCCGCATGGCACTTCGAGGTCGGGCACAGGAAGAAGGGTCCGGGCATGCGCGGTGAGATGTATATCACGGCCGACGGAGCGGACGAGAACACTTCCGGCTGGCACATACGTCTGCATCCCGGAGAGAGCTTCGATACCGTGCCGTGCGCTTTCGGCTGTGTGAACGGAGGCTTTGAGGAAGCAGTATGTGAAATGACAAAATACAGACGTTCTCATATCAAACCCGTGCCCGCTTGGGAAAATGAAGCGCCCCTCTTCTTCAATGATTATATGAACTGCCTGTGGGCCGATCCTTCCGAAGATAAGCTCATACCTCTTATAGACGCGGCCTGCGAGGCGGGTGCGGAAGGCTTCTGCATCGATGCCGGCTGGTTCGGGATAAGCGGCAAGCCCTGGGGAAATGTGCTCGGCGACTGGGAGCCGAGCCCCGACAGATTCGGCAAAGGCGGTCTCAAATGTATAATAGACTATATCACATCCAAAGGCATGCGCGCGGGGCTGTGGATCGAATTTGAATCGTGCGGTAAGGATGCAGCGCTTTATGCAAAGGACGATTCTTATTTTCTCACGCGCAGCGGTGAAAGGATAGGCGGCGAACGTGCCATGCCGGATTTCAGGAATCCGCATGTAAGGGAATATATGCACGGCGTATTTGACAGGCTTATCGACATGGGAGTCACATATTTCAAGAACGATTACAATCAGTCCGCTGCTTTGGGAGACGACAAATATACCGAAAGTGCCGCCGAAGGCCTTATTGAACATATACGCGCCGTTTATTCCTTTATCGACGAGGTAAGGGCGAAGCATCCCGGCGTCATTATAGAGGCATGCGCGGGCGGCGGACTCAGAGGAGATAACGGCATGGCGTCGCACTGTCACCTGTTAAATACATCGGATCAGGAGATCTACACGAGATACCCTTCTGTCATACAGGGAAGTCTAGCATGCATCCTGCCGGAGCAGGCTACGATATGGTCTTATCCCTGGCCGCTACTCATTCTCAAAGCCTCCGATCCTTCGCTGCTCTCATCACATGAATATATGAGTGAAATGACCGACGGAGAGCAGACTGTCTTCAATATGATAAACGGCATGTGCGGGAACATGCTCCTTTCCGGCCGTATAGACCGTGCGGACGGATTTAACAGGGAGCTCATAAAGAAGGGCTGCGCTTATTATAAAAGCATAAGAAAATATACGCATTCAAGCGTGCCCTTCTACCCCATCGGGCTTACGCGCATAAACAAAGAAGCATACGCCGCATTCGGGCTCAGAAATGATGACGCGCGTAAAATGTTCATTGCAGTATGGCGCATAAATGCCCCGTATGACAGCATAACCCTGGATCTTAAGAAATGCATAACGGGCGCCAAGGTAGCTTATCAGGCCGGAACCGGCGTTGCGGTACACATTTCCGAAGGCAGCCGCATCACGGTTGATTTTACAAAGAAGCTGCAGGCGGCGTTCATTGAAGCAGATTATAAATAATAAAAATAATAAATAAAAATACAAAAAACGAAGCGATCTGATAGGCGCCCGCCTTTCAGACCGCTTTTCCTTTTTTGCGATATATGATATCTTTGCTCTGATCTTTATGATTTGCCGTACTTCTTATTGCCTACTATCACGGCAATAACGACAGCGATCACGAGACATACGGCGCTGCCTCCTATGAGCAATATCAGAAGGAGCGAACTGCTCTTGTTGCCGTTTTCGGTCTTATTGCCGCTTTCGGTCTTATCGGCGGCGGAACCGTCGGCGGTACCGTTTACATTGCCGCTGTTTGCGGCATCGTTACCGTCAGCCTCCGGAGCTTGATCGGCTCCGGTGTCCTCTTCGGGAGCATTTCTGTCCGGGCCGTATGAAAGTATGACTGAATTTACCACGGTCCTGGCCTCTCCGTACTCACCGTCGGCTTTTTTATCACTCGGCCTGTTTACAAGAGCATAACCGTTTTCCTCAAGAGCTACTATCGAAGATGAACCGCCCCCGTCGACTATGAAAGCATTCTTCAAGTCAAAGGCTTTGGTGAGCTGAGAATAATCCGAAAAACGTATTCCCAGGCTGTAACCCTCCTGCCTTCCGTCATTCTGTATAAACAGGACCTTGCCTGAATTTGTCTCGGCTATTATGGTGGTAGGATATCTGGTGGCATCTCCGAGGGCAACATTCTTTCCGTCCTTGGCAAAGACCATATGTCCGCCTACCGCATTTACAATATCGTTCTGCCATACCTCATCGTTTTTATATCCGTCGCGTACGGATACGGATATCTGTATTTCATCACCTATTTTTATGTCGCTCAGCATCGCGGTCTTTTTATCGCCGCGGGCAGTAAGTATTATCCTGTTCCTCGTCTCCCTCCTTGCATATGGCAGTCACTTTACCGGTGATATTTGCGCCGTGTTTAACGACGTAGTCTTCGTCGCAGTCGATTATGACCTCATACGCATCGTCAAGGGCATAATGCGAGAGCACGCCCTTGTCAGTATACATTACAATGGCTTTGTCTGCCGGAAGTCTGTTTATTCCGTCAATTTTATTCGATTCATCGGGATTCTGAGTCTTATTAACAAAATTTACGGTCACGGTAGGCTGTCCGAGATAGGGCTTGTTGTCAGCCGTGAAGCCGAAGGACTGGAAAGCGCCTTCATACGGTGTCTCCTGCGGAATGTGAGCGGATGAGATGATCTCGCCGTCATACATGTTGAAGCCGCGCGGTATGGTAAGAGATTTTGTGACAACAGCGTCGCTGTAACCGCCGTATGTAGTGCCCGAGCCTTCAACTCTCGCATGAGCGTAAGCGACCATCCACATATCGCCGTTCACGGCGGCTATGGCCGTTTTGCCGTTTTCGGCGGCGTTGAAATCCTCTATTGTCTTGGCGACCGTTTTGAGCTGATTTGAATAATCGGAAACATTCGTAACATCAACATAAAGATCGCTCTGCGAAGGATCGAATTCGACTACATGCACTTTGTTCAAGCCTAATTTTGAGCCCTCGGGAAGATCAAAGGATGTAAGTGTAACACCTTTATACAGCTCTTTTGTCCGCACATTTTCCGCTCCGTCCGGAAGACCCGTCTTGCTTTCATCCGCTCCTGCGGCCGCCCCCGTAAACGGCATTGCGATCATGAGCAGAAGCGCAAGTGCCGCAAAAGAGATACGCACCAAATTAAATCTGATTTTCATTCTGGTTTCAGTCCTTTCTTTTCAGCTTTTGTGCCATTTTACTGTCGTCATCTAAAAACAGCGTACATATTACGCCTATAGCAATAAGGAGAACGTCTGTCAGCAGCATAGCAAACGCGCCGCCCGTGAAATCAGTGAATGCGGCTGTAAATTTTCTGTCCGGAAGCACACCCTGTGCAAAAAGTATCACAACAGCGCCCAATATCATTCCCGCAACGCCGTAGTATGTCTGGGATTCGAATCTTGCGAGAAGCCTTGATACCACTTTGGAAATGCATATGAAACCGGCTATACCGCCCACCGCAAATACGAGCACGAGCCATATCGATCTTGACGCCTCCAATGCCGCTGCGGAATCGCCCGACACTATATATTTCAGCATATCGGTACATCTGCTCACGGCGCCGTATACGGTGGCATACTGGCCGAGCACCATGAGCGTCACGGATCCGCTCACTCCCGGTATGGTCATGAGAGCACACGATATGAATCCCGATAAGAGTATAACGATTACATCGCGAACGCCTGTAAGATAATATGCGCCGTTTCCCGCAGTCTCCGAGGCTGCGGCTTCGCCGCCGGAAAGATATCCCATCAAAAGTATGAGTGCCATGCACAGCACCGTTATCACCAGACAAGCGGGATTAAAGGGCTTTTTTCTTATTTTTCTGAGTACGAGAGGCACGCTTCCCATCACGAGGCCTATAAAAAAGAAGTATGACTGCTGCGGGAATTTCTCACATATGACTGTTATTATCTTAGCCGAGAGCAGTACGCCCGCCGCCGCGCCTATAACGATCGGAATCAAAAACAATATATTTTTCTTGATATTTTTTCTGAAATTGCTGATGGCATTTATCATTTTCTCGTAAAGTCCCACGACTACTGCGAAAATGCTTCCGGAGAGTCCCGGTATGACTACAGCGATGCCAATGAGTATTCCTTTAACAAAATTTATTATTTGTGTCATTGTGTCACTCCTTTTTTAATAGTATAATTGAAAGGTATCATATTTGCAACAGGGAAGTTTATTGTATGGATATGCAATTGCGCTTAAACAATAAAGATAACAGAACGGTGTTCATATCTGCCGCTCTGCTCGCTTTTATCACTCTTGCCGTATCTTTTATATCCGGACTGAATGAATTTTCATTCGAAAACAGGCAGCTGAGCGCGTTTTCCATCATTGTTTCCGCTGCAGTCATCGTGCTGCATATCGTTTTATGTATATTCATGCGCATAAAGCGCACTTCAAGGATCGCAAAAGCGCTTTTCTGCTATCAGCTCGCAGGCTCCGCGCTGTATATCATACATTTTATTTTCTTCATATTCAGTATCCCTTTTGCTTCTTTTTTCCATTCGCTGTTCCACGCGTGGTCATTTGCGCTCGAACCCGTTTCGGTAGCCATAGGCAGGCTCATGGGCATACGCGCCAAATATATCGCCGCCATATTCTACCTTGCTCTTACATTCATAACAGGCAAAACAGCAGTCTCAATAAGAAAAGATATTTCGTACGAACGAAAATATGCGGAGGATCACACTTTCGGTTCATGATCTTCCACTTTGATCTCCTCTTTAACGCTGTGCCAGCTTGCATGACGCTTTGTATTGCCGTCGGGTTTTATACGAAAGCCGCTGCCGTGTATGTAATCCCTTGCAAGATCGATCATTCCGGCTTCCGTATCATCGGAGGCGTATAAATCGATATACGAAAGCGACGACGCCATTGAGGGCACGATTATGCGGGAATCCGATGAAATGCTTATTACCTTTCTCAGCGACGGCAGGCATCTCGCAACGGCTTCCGTAAAATATTTATCTTCAAAGAAAGAATATATGCCCTCATCTTTGCGCAGAGCATCTATTATGCGTGAAAGGAGCCTTGAACGTATGAACGAGCCTCCCTGGAATGTGATGGCTGCGTCAAGCAGATCGGTTCCCCAAATGTAAACATCGGCCGCACGTCTCAGAAGAGAAAACGCCTGTACATAAACACATATAGATGAGATATAAAGTGAATTCCTGATATCCTCTACAAAACTTTTCTTTGCATCATTCACGATATGCGCTTCTTCCGCCGTCATGGCGACTGTTTTGCTTAATGATGTATATTCTGTTTTTGAATGAAGCATAACGGCGGTCTCAAAAGCCGCGCGTATCGTGGGAACCGGAACCGACAGCTGCGCGGCCCCCGCACAGAACCATGAAAGAGATTTGTCGAAGCTTATACGGTCCGATACATTATCGAAAATATATTCTCCCGTTTCTGAATCCTTTTTGTTAAGTATATCGTGTATCACCTGTATAAGGTAGCTTTCATTGTCGCCGTTACCCCACTCGCTTATTATCTCACTGATCTCTATCCTGTCACATCCCGCGGCGCGGCTCAGGAGCGATATGGCTTCAGAGTAAAGCCTGAGCATACCGTATTCTATACCGTCGTGTATCATCTTGACGTATTGTCCCGCCCCTTCGGGTCCCATATATGCACAGCAGGGATAACCGTCGTATTTGTACGATATTTTTGAAAGCATTTCGTATGCGGTATTATATGCCCCCGCCGATCCGCCTATCATAAGGGATATGCCTGAGAATGCGCTGCTGTTATTTTCATATCCGGACGATCCGGCGCTTACATATCCTATGCCCTTGTCCGCAAATTTACGGCACCTTGAGGCGGCCGTCTTATAATTTATGTCGCAGATGTCGATCACCGCATCTGCGCTCTGCAATATGTCATACAGCTCATTCAGTATCTCTTCCGTGAACACGCCGTTTTTACCGACTGTAAATATGATCCTGGGCGAGCCGAGCAGATTGACAGTCATATCGACCGAAGTGGCTGCAAGTATCCCCTTCTCCTGTATTTCACATATGTATGCATTTATGTCGCTTCTCTGCATATTTTCAAGATATGTGTTATACAAAACTACATTATATCCTTCATATGAAAGGGCAAACGCTATACTGCTGCCCTGCACACTGTCGGTGATTATGCCTACATCATACGTATTCACGTCCGGGCCTCCTTTATGTGATCATTGAACGCATTCATTATTTTTCTTACGGTAATATTCTCACTTGAACCATACTTCATATCATCAAGCACGGCGATAGGAAGTACATTTATAGATGTTCCGGTCAGGAACAAAGCTTCCGCATTTGCGAGCTCCGAGTATTTAAGCGGTTCGAAGCTGATATTTATACCCGCTGCCGGGCATATGTCGATCACATATTTTCTCATAACACCTTCAAGCACCATATCGGACGGCGCGGTACGCACGGTGTCCTTCCGATCCTTCATAACGGCAAAGAAATTCGATCTGCTGCCTTCGGTAATGAAGCCGTCGCGGTTCATCAATATCGCTTCAAATACACCGTTCGTTCTTTTAAATTCATCTATGCGTTCTATATATTCGGTGCGTCTTATCTTGGCATTGGGGCTCGGCCTCTCGATCTGTATGCAGGCGGTGTCAACGCCGTTCTTGTAATACTCCTCACCCGGGTAAAATTTCTTGCTTAAATATATTACAAAATCAGAGCCCGTAGTCATTATCTTAAGGTTACAGTCGGTCTGCTCGTTCGCGCTCAGCAGCACCGAAGCATACTCGTTGAAATGATTTATATCTATGCCGCACTCAGTATCCTGCAATACAAAGCTCTTCTTTAATCTTTCAAAATGATCTTCAACGAAAAGACCTTTACCGCCCATGAAACGTATGACCTCATACACTACGCTGCCTTCAAACGGCAGCGTGACCGTGCCTCCGTCACTCTCGAGGGCGTCGCGGCTCTCAAGCTCACCGTTCACGATGATATACTGCGCATCATTGTCATTAAAGCTTAACATTGTTTACCTCATAAATTATTCTTTCTTCATCAAGTGTCTTTAGTTCGCGCTTTTCCATGAGCACTTTGCCGTTTACGATCACAGTGTCAATGTCCGAGCCCTGCATTGAGTATACTATGTCGCTTTCGATATCGTGCACCGGATTGAGATGAGGCGCTCTCATATCTGCGATCACTATATCGGCGAAGGCGCCTTCCTTTATTTCATTCCCGAAGAAAGCGGCGTTCAGCACACGGCGCGGCTTTACAAGCTCGGGATCCTTCATAAGTCCTTTATACAATAAAGAAGCGATGTGGATCTCTTCGAACATATTCAGATTATTGTTGCTCGCGCAGCCGTCCGTGCCGAATCCGAAATTTATGCCTTCATCAATAAAACGCGGGAGCGGCGGTATGCCGCTTGCAAGCTTCAGATTGCTCGTCATATTTACGGCGGGAAATATACTGCGGCGCTTTATTATTTCTATATCTTCATCATTCATCACCGTACAGTGAGCGGCCACGACCGGTACATCGAAAGCGCCGACAGATTCCAGGAATACGGCGGGTCTCATTCCGGTCTCACTGATACAGTCAATAATTTCCGTTTCGGTTTCGTTAAGGTGCATATTTATGGCAAGTCCGTTCTCCGCTGCAAATGCAGCTACATCTTTAAGGAGGCTTTTATCGTAAAGATATACGGAGTGCATCTCGCACATTGCATTGAGTCTTCCCGACGCCGCTTTATTCCACCGACGGAGAGATTCGGCGGCTTTTTCAAATCTTTTTTCGGTAACCCTGCTTCCCGAGCTGAAATCATTGTGGAGCATTGGTATACTTACGGCAGCTCTGAGTCCCGATGCGCTCACGGCAGCGGCCAGTGAATCGAAGGGCTCATACATATCAACGAATGAAGTTGTTCCGGAGCGTATCATTTCAATCTGCCCGAGCAATGAACCGTAATATACGTCTTCCGGCTTAAGACGCGCTTCTCTCGGCAGTATCTCATTGAAGAGCCATTTTCGGAGCGGCAGATCGCTCCCTATATTTCTGAGCACTGTCATAGGGCTGTGTGTGTGCAGGTTCACAAATCCGGGCATTACGAGCATACCCGATGCGTCCACAGTATATATATCATCCGCATTTCTGCGCATGAACATGTCCTCTGACGATATGTCGTTTGTAAGTGATTCTATCTTACCGTCGTCGTTGATACATACCGCTTTATAACCTCTGACGCCGGATACGGCATCGTACACATCTGCATTTTTTATAATGAGCGCCATAAATAATGCACCTTCCTTCTTCGGCTCATAATATCACACAGTCTGGTATCTCTGCAAGTCAATGAATACAGATTGGCGCGCGGCATACACCATTATAAGGTTGATCGCCGTTTTCTGATACTGTGTAAATTCATTTTCCGGCATTACGAGTATGAGCTTTCTTCCCCTTATGTCGCCTGCGTTTATGACCGTGTCTCCGTATTTTGCACCTTTGAAAGCCGCAAGCGAATCTATCATCTGTTTTACGGTATTTTCAAGCACACGCGTATCCTTATAGCTTTCCGCTCTGTGATTGAGGCTTTTGATCATAACCGCCATACCGTCATTGAAGGCTGCTATGACAGGAAATGATTCCGGCAGATTTGCTCCGTACAGCTGCCTTATTATCTTACCTCTCGTAAAATTATCCAGGTCCCATATCGTCGACGCGCTGCTTTCATCACCGCTCCCCGTATTTATCAAAGGCACATTGCCCGTTCCCCACGCGGCGCATTTTATACGGTACGTGATAACCGTATCAAGGGGAAAATATGTATCTGTCCCGCATTGACCGGCCAATATGATATCATTTGAGCCTCCGTGAAAGAATGCGCTTTTGTCAAGATCAATATCCTTTATACTGACTATCCCGGATCTGACGAGCACATCATCGTTTATATGATCTCTGCACACGGCTTCCGCGGCTTTCGTATAAATACCGTCCGTAACGTATTCCGACATGTTCCTGAGATTTATAATATCTCCCGTAAACGGTATTTTCGATATGATACCGGCGGCACTTCCTCCTATTTCCGTAAGGATGTCGTCGGATATATCCGTTATGCACCCGTTTCTGTACACCGGCGCCCACCTTGCAAATTCGCCCGCGGTATATGCAACGGATGTTTTAAATACGGTTTCGGCGGCGGCTATCTGAAATAATGACAGAAAGAACATCATAAGTGCCGTAAGTCCCGCCATTACGCCGGCACATTCAAGTGAAACGCTCCCGCTGTCAGTACGACATCTCACAGCTTTCCTTCGTATACAGATCACTTCCGTTTGCGCCCCCTATAAAAACAAAATCCAGCTTGTTCACGGCAGATGCCCTGACCGTTCCGTATACTCCGGACATTCTGTATCTCTGCCCTGTAATATCACTCATGTTCATTTCTATTATGTCACATATGCGGAGAAGCTTCGTTTTCTCGGGAGTGACTGTAAGGAGTATCCTGAGATAAAAAGAATAGTCCTGCATACGATCGATACTGCCTCCCGCAGTGTCTTCCAATGATATCAGGGGCACGCTTCCCCCGGAAAGAAGTTTGTCAAGGTCGTTGTAAGCGTCTATCATAGCCCATCCTGCTATTATGATATATTTAAAAAGCGTCGTGCCGGAGCCCATACTGACAAGAGCCGCTATAGCGGCCGCCATAGCCTCCGCAAGAGCGCATTTTTCTGCGTCCGTCATTATGTCCGCGAAATCGACGGCGAAACGTATCGCAAGGATGCGCATATTGACTGCCGTATTGTTGTCTGACGCCGACGGCAGCCCCGAGATTATATATTCGATCTCATTATTAAGCCTTTCGTTGGATACTCCCGACAGCCTGTCGGTCATATAAGTCATTATGTAGTCGTCTACAAGTATCCTTTCCCCTATATCCTTTAAGACGGATCTGAAAGACATGTTCTGCACATATGTTAAAATATCAGAGAATCCGTCAAAGGAATCCAGCGACAGACTGATACCGCCCAATACCGTATCACGTGCCGGTCCATACGATGCGGAAGGCAGTGTGCGGTATATATCATCAGGTATCACATAGCTGTCAGAGGCGGTCTGAGAAGATGAAAGCCTGTCCAGCTCTTCCTTTATGGCTTTTCTCCCGTCGCTCCCGTTTCCCGTGCCGCCGGCATACGATGTATTTATATGTATGTCCGTATGTATACTCTCGTTTATAAAAGCATCGTAGATTTCATTTATATCGGCAGTTCCGGATCTGACGTCATTCAGTATCCCGATCCTTCGGGAGTAAGTGTCTATATTTTCTTCGAGATATCCCATAAAGGACGTGTTGCCTGCCTGCACAGCTCTGCTCCGTATGTTTTTAGCCTCATAGTAAACGGAGCTGTCCCTGCTCACACGGTCCGTGACAGAAGTTATGTCGCTCTTAAGTATGTTCATTTCATTACACAGCGCAGCGGCTTCGCTGTTGTACCTTATGTATTGTTCCGTTAAAACGATCACATTGTCTATAAGCCCCTCCGGATCGGGCTTTCCGTGAACTATATCGGCTATCAGTGCGGCTATATTCGGATAAATGAGTGAATAGCCGTTCACACACGCCGTATCTCCGCCGAAAAGTCCCTCTACCTTATCCTTAAGTTTTTTCTGCTTTTTCTCAAGCTCCGCAAGACCGGCAGAGGCTTCCGCGCAGAGCGAAAGGTCGCCCGATCTGTCCGTATCGTCCGAAAGCACGCCTATTACCCTGAGCAGCTTCTCCGTTATATTAAGGGGTGTCCTGATCTTCATGATACCCGTTATCTGATCTTTGAGAACCTGCGGCGCCGTATACGGGTCGCTGAACGAAATACTGTATGACTCGGCAGTGCAATACTCTCCGAATCTTTCATCGGGAGGGACAGCCGATACCGTATTGATGCCGTACAGACCGTAATGCTCCGCAAGGAGAGAATCGTATGAAGCGAGCACCGAGCCGCACGCCAGCCTGAGCTCATCCCTGCAGAGCGCTTTCTGACCCTTAAATGATATGTAGTCATATAATACAGAATCAAGTATCACTATGGCACTGAGTATAAGAGCCGTAAATACCGTTACGGCTCCTCTGTCATCTCTTAAAAATCTCATAAATAATGTCACCGCACCTGGCTATGTCGGTATTGCTCACAGAGCGGTCCTCAGCAGCATCATATAACCTTTCCGCATGTACGGACATCAATCTCGCATATTCAAATGCGGAAAACAATGTCATAAAAACGAATAATATGAGCACCGGTAAAATGATCGCAGTTTCCAGCGTGTGCACCATACCACCTCCGAAAAAATTTACAGTACAGTTATACATGTGGGATCACGTTTTGTAAAGAACAATCGTTCGTCAATATTCGTCATATTTCGACATATATAATACATTCATAGAATATTCATGAGAGTCAGGGTATTTTGTTCACCGGCAGCATCGAAGATCCGCATTATTTTACAGGCCTGTCCGTTCAGGTTGCCGTCACCGGACATCGCCATAGACTCAAATGTGCATATCTCAATGTCGATCTTTTCTATGACGGAATGATTCATATAAAATCCCCATTTCACCTTGCGGTTCTTCCAATAAAGATCGAGCGAAGCGCATTTTTCCGCGATGTCGGTATTTTTACCGTTCCTTGACGAAATATCGCATATATCATTGATCTTACCGGTCAATACGCCAGTGTCCCTCATTATCACTCTGTCAAAGCAGCGCGCGGGCACTATTACGGCAGACAATATCACGGCTGTGAGAAGTATGAATATCTTAGTGCTCTTATTCATAGACACGCACTCCTTTTCTGGGCTGTCATCTCGCCGCTGCCGTTTACGTAGCAGTAGAAAACGTCTTTGACGGATGATGCTCCGCACGATCTTACGGCTTCATCCAAAGCCTCACGCGTTATACCGGCCCGTTTCATGTTTTCACGGATAACGCATCCTCCTATCACGATGTCCGTAACACCGCCCTCCGGGAGCACGCTCAGCTCCCCGTTATTTTCAAGTACGGCAAGCTTTACGTTCCGCACATCGGGGCAGCCCTTCATCCTCAGAGCCTCGAGCAGGTCGTCGAGAGTGTACATCTGGTCCGAAAGATTCTTCTCTATTATCACGCCGTCCCTTACCATAACGCAGGGCCTTCCGCACATAAAGCGCCTTATCCTGTTCGACTTCAGTACGCCGAATGATATCAACAGCTGCATGAGCAGCAGTGACAGTATGGGAACGACGCCCGACCACAGAGGTATCGAGCTGTCCTGCATGGGAAGCGCCGCAAGATCCGATATCATGAGAGCTATCACAAATTCGTACGGTTGGAGCTGCCCTATCTGCCTCTTGCCCATGAGACGCATAACGAGCACCACGAGCAGATACATTATTATAGTTCTTATAAAACTGACCAAATCCATCCCCCTCGATCCGAAATACCGACCGTGTATATTTTCTTCTTTTCTACGTAAAATATTCAATGCGATATCAATTTTGGGAAAGGATGATTATTCATGAGCGATACGCCTCTCCCGGCAAGATCTCTCGAAAGGCTTGACGCCATACTTTCCGGGAAATCAACAGCCGTTAAAAAGTACCGCTGCTATGCGGCAAGCTGTACGGACCCTAAACTTAAAACTATCTATGAGAATGCCGAGCAGATGCACAGAAGGCATTTTGACTTGCTGCTCGGGCATTTGAATTTATATACGGGAGCAAAACAGTAATGGAACATATACTCACAGAGCGCGATATGCTCGCGGATTCACTCATGACCGAAAAAGAGCTGGCCGGATCGTGCGCCGCATTCGTGACGGAATCGACGTCACAGACACTCAGGAATGAAATGACAAAAATATTCGCGGAATCTCAACAGATCCAGTTTGAAATGCTGAATCATATGAGAGCCCGCGAATGGTACGATATACGGAGCGCCGATTCGGAATATATAAAAGATACAGTCAGAAAATACAGAGACGAAATGAGTACACTGTAAGATCTTCTGATATCATTCCGTGCGGAGCGCCTCAACAGGATCCTTCTTTGCAGCTATCCTCGACGGTATGAGTCCGGCTATAAATGTAAAGAACATGCTTATGCCTATGAGTATGACCGCTCCCAGAACAGGTAGAGCCGCAACGCCTGAAATATCCGTGAGCGCTTTTATGATCATATTCACGGGAATTATGAGAAGGAGCGTGATCCCTATGCCTATGATGCCCGCAGAGAATCCTATTATGAGCGTCTCGGCATTGAATACGCGTGAAATATCGCGTTTTGAAGCGCCTATGCTTCTGAGTATTCCTATTTCCTTCGTTCTTTCAAGCACGGAAATATACGTTATTATGCCTATCATGATAGACGACACTATGAGAGAGATGGCTACAAAGGCGATGAGTATATAGCTTATGGCGTTTATGATAGTCGTTATGGAAGACATCATTATGCTTATATAGTCCGTATACTGTATCTGATCGTCCTCTTCCCTGCCCGCATTGTATTCGTCGATCTTAGACACTATCTTCTCCTTTGATTCGAAGTCCCTGGGGAAAATATTTATCCTTGAAGGCTCGTCAAGATCGGCTGCGCCCATTTTACTCATATTCGATTCGTATGTCGCGGGTACGGAAAATGACAGCGATCCGCTTCCCAATGAAGCTCCCTCTCCCGCTTCACCGCCGGGCATTTCGGGCATTTCGGTCATACCGGACATATCCTGCGTCTGTCCGAACTGGAGTCCCGTAAATACATCCGTATCAGGATCCGCGCGCTGCGCCTTGACTATGTCGCTTTCATTTACTCTCTCAACGAGCGTTGTCATGAGGTCCGATCTGTAAGCCACGACTCCGCCGGACGATGTTCCCGAAGCCGTATCGTCCGCCTGTCTCAGTATGCCTACTATCTCTATTTCGATACCTCTTTCCGGGTCTTCTATAAGACTCTTTATATATCCGGAATCAGAGGACCTGTCTTTCCAGAGCGATGTCTCATCGTCATATTCATAATAATCGGTGGGAAGCAGCGCCTTGAACCTTACCGAGCACAGATCTTCATACGTGTAGGATACCTGCTCCGTTTCTTCTATCTCGTTGCCCGACACTATGTCGTTCATCATCTGCTGAAGCTCGGCGGGATCCTTTATTCCGAGAGAATACAGCGTATAGTCGCCTATCTCATTGTTCTTGTCAACTATTATGACTGCCTGATCGTATCTTTCGGGCATTTTACCGTAAAGGACATCATACTGGGATTCTATGAGCTCATCATTGTTCATTATCTCCGTCCACACGTTCATGTTCGCCATAGAAACAGTGGCAGACGCTCCCGCTCCCTGAGACTGTCCGGACGAAGCGCCGGGCATTCCCATAGATTCGAACACTTTACTCGGATTGACCTGTAAAACGCCGGACCCGGTATCGGCACGGTATATGTTCATGGGCGTCGAATAAACATATTTTATATCGGATGTGAGGCTTCCGAAGCCGTTTGACTCATCTTCTATATACGTTTTAAATGATTTCAGATCGTTCAGTATCACCTGACCGGATATCGCTTCGAGCATTCCTCTCATGAAGTCATTTGAATATATCTTGTCAAAGTCATGCTGAACGTCCTCCGACTGAGACGACATCATGGCCGCCATAACGCCCGTCATATCCATAGTGGCGGATTCGATGGTGAGAGGATAACTTGAAAGAGTATCGGCCTCCACTCTCTTGACGTATGCGTTCACGCCGCTTGACAATGACAGTATGAGCGCAATGCCTATTATGCCTATGCTGCCGGCAAAAGACGTCAGTATGGTGCGCGCCTTCTTAGTCAGCAGGTTGTTGAAGCTGAGAGACAGCGCCGTCATGAACGACATGGACCTCTTGAGTGAGTTTTTGTCTGTATTCTTATTTTTCTTTTTCTTATCCGCCGTATCGTCCTTTTGTATCGGCTCGACTCTCGAAGGCTCATAAGGATCGCTGTCATCAGTTATATTACCGTCAAAGAGCCTTATTATACGCGTGGAATACGTATTTGCGATATCCGGGTTGTGCGTTACCATTATCACGAGCTTGTCTTTTGATATCTCTTTAAGGAGCTCCATTATCTGAATGCTCGTTTCGGAATCCAACGCTCCCGTGGGCTCATCGGCAAGCAATATGTCCGGATCGTTGACGAGTGCGCGCGCTATCGCCACTCTCTGCATCTGGCCGCCCGACATCTGATTCGGTTTTTTGTGCGCCTGATCCGCAAGTCCCACCTTTTCGAGAGCCTCCTTAGCCCTTCTCCTCCGTTCCGATTTGCTGACGCCGGAAAGAGTAAGGGCGAGCTCTACGTTGGAAAGAACGCTCTGATGTGAAATGAGATTGTAGCTCTGAAATACGAAGCCTATGCAGTTGTTCCTGTAGGCATCCCAATCCGCATCCTTGTATTCCTTTGTGGTCCTCCCGTTAATTATGAGATCTCCGCTCGTATAGTGGTCAAGTCCCCCTATGATATTAAGAAGTGTCGTCTTTCCGCATCCGGAAGGACCGAGTACGGACACGAACTCACTCGCGCGGAACTCAACAGAGAGGCCCTTAAGGGCCTCCACTTTCATTTCACCGACTGAATAGACCTTTGTTATGTTATTTAGTTTAAGCATATCGCCTCTCCTTTCATTTACACCGGTGTATTTTACAGGAGAAATTTAAACTGAATATTAACTCAGGCCGATAACTTTATTTCATACTCCCCGGAGCCTATGACCGTGCCCCTGTCGCATTTCACGCCGTCAAGCTGAATGCTCCTGTGTGAATCGAGGACACATTCGCATCCCGCAGGCACCGAAAGACGGCATATGCGATCATGTGTTCCGGCGTCGTTTTTGATCTCAACCGCGATCGTGCCGCATACCGATCCGAATGTGAGCCTGATATCCCCGTTAAGATCAGTATCGCACGGATCAAAAGCGAAGCGCGAAAATCCCGGTGCGACGGGTTTGATACCCGCTATGTGAGTAATGCAGAAATACATGAATCCTATGTGCATGGGATGGTCGTAGGATGCGACGACCTCGCAGCTTTCTGTTACGACGCTCTGCATACCCGGGTTTTCATATACGGTCGTGGCGCCCTCTTTCATCATAGTGCCGAATCCCCTTCTTTCTGTGTCAAAGAGCGCGCGGAGCAATATATCCGCATTGCCCGTCTCGGAAACAGCGGGAGCCATATATTTATTTGCATATATACCCGTAGGCAGGCAGTCCTTTTCGCCGTAATTCTTTTCCGATAGATTGCGGAGCAGGACAGTCTTAAGAGCTTCCCTCTCACCATCCGGGCAGAGCCCGAGCTCGAGCGCTGCGGCATCGGAGCCTATATAGCCGAACGTATGCGCGGTGCCGTCGTAAAAGTGACGTATCGCGGAAGCCTTGATCTTTTCGGAAAGATCCGCATAATAGCCGCGTCTGTCTTTCGCAAATTCCCCGGAAAGGCGCGCCATGAGTACGCATATTTCATAAAACATGAATGTGGATGAATGCTCTACCGGCATTCTCGCGGGATTTTCGTTTCCCCCGGGAGGAGACCAGTCACCGAGTCCTTCCGATATTATGAGATCGTCAGACCGGGCGAGCTCGTGATCCACCCACGCCTCCATGAGATCCCAGTTGTTCGTGACGGCTTCCCTGTCCGCGCAGTAGACATATAAGTAATAAGGTATTATTATCTGTGCGCATCCCCAGAGAGGCGAGGCCTCGCCGCAGCCGCGTTTTCCGGGCGATATCATGAGCCATGTTCCGAACACTTCCCTCGTAGTGCGTATATCGTTCAGATATTTTTCATAAGCAGGCGCGGAGGCGTAATTGAGAAGCCCCCAGTTGCACACTATCTGCGCGTCACCGAGCCAGCCGCACTTTTCACGCGCCGGGCAGTCCTCGGGAAGTCCGTGAAAATTCGATCTGTATGTATTGTCGGACAACACGTAAAATCTCTCAAGAGGCTCATATGACGTGTGAAATTCCGCAGTCTTCCGCATATCGGTGGAAAGCTGCAGCCCCTTTACCAATGAAAGCTGAGGGAGCGTGCCGTATCCCTTTGAAAAATCGTGAACGCCGGTGACCTCCACATATCTGTAACCGTGGTAGCAGAACCTCGGCCTGTATGTCTCTCCCTCGGGAAGCCCCTTCGCGATATAGATATCCTGCTGAATGCACTGTGTGGCAAACGTACCTATGGATCTGAAATCGAGTGTGCCGCCTTCATTCAATGCTTCGGCGAATCTGAATGTGTATACTGCGCCTTTTGGAGACGGAGGCAGCCTGAATTCGGCTATGCCGGCCATGTTCTCTCCTATATCATATATCCACGCCCCGTCGGAAGCGCCGTTTGCCGGGTGCATTTCGACTGCGGGCAGCTCCCTTATGATCCTTACGGGCGGCATGAGAGCGGGCACGAGCCTTCCCTTTGGAGTCAGATCCTCCGTTACCGGTCCCCATCCTTCCGTGTCCGATCCAAAATCGCAGAAATCGGGTGTTTCCAGACGGGCATCGTACGTTTCGCCGCCGTATATATTGTTTATTGTTATGGGGCTGTATTTATATTCCCAGTTGTCCGTATCAGTGACTGTCACACTCGTGCTGCCGTCCTCCGCATAGAGTACTATCTTGATCCTGGCGCACACATCCCCGTATACGAATCCGTTTATGCCCCATACCCGGCTCTGTGAGTAAAATCCCTCTCCGAGCAGTACCGCCACGGCGTTTCCGCCCTCTTTTATAAGATCGGTTATATCAAAACGCCTGTAAAATACGGTCTTCTCATAATTTGAAATGGGAGGATCTATATAATAATCGTCTGTTCTGCGTCCGTTTACATAATATTCTGCGCAGCCGAGGCCGGATGCGTACATGACAGCCTTGACAGTGCCGTGTGACATGAATCTCGTCCTCATATAAGGAGCCCAGCCGGGTATATGACGTGAAGGCTTTATCCATTTGGCATCGCCCCATTCGTGCTCCAGTATCTCTGTGGATACGCCCGTTTCATAAGATGCGGAGTCACCGTGATTGTCCTTAACGCATACCGTTATAGTGTAATCGCAGCATGAATCCAGCACGAGCCCCGGCACCCGGACATCACACATATCTCCCGACGGGACAGTGCCCGTATCGCATACCGTTTCGCGTTGTGCATTTCTGATCATTATCCTGTACGACTCCTGAAGCACATTCCTTCCGTCAGAGTTCAGCTTCCATCCGAAACGCATATTTTCGGTCCGTATCAGATGCGGATCTTCAACATAATCGACAGAGAAACCGTAAATCTGTAGCATATTTATACGCCGCCTTTCTTATCGCGAATCAATTTCGCCCATTATGACATACTTCACGGTAAAATTCAACCGCAAGTTATTTTGGATTTTTACGTGAGAGTCTGTATGAAAAGCGTTTTCTGTGGTAAAATGTACGGATAACGGCACGGACTGAAAGGAAATATGAAATTGTTCAATATTTTAATAGCTGAAGACGATATGAATACGAGGAAGCTCATGACCGCGGTACTTAAGAGCAGGGGCTACAATGTGACGACCGCGGGAAACGGCGAAGAGGCGCTGGATCGCCTTGACGAAGAACACGTGGATCTGATGATAATAGATATCATGATGCCCGTCATGGACGGATACACTCTTACGGAAAAGGTGCGCGAAAGCGGCAGGACGATACCCATACTCATGGTGACGGCCAGAGAAGCGCTTCCCGACAAGGTGCGCGCTTTTAAGGCAGGCGCGGATGATTATATGGTAAAGCCCGCAAACGAGGAGGAAATGATATGGCGCATAACGGCTCTTTTAAGGCGGGCTCAGATATCCAACGAGCGCAGGCTGAGCATAGGATCGACGGAGCTTGATTATGACAGTCTGAGCGTGACATACGAGGGCACGTCATACATACTCCCGCAGAAGGAATTTTTAGTGCTATTTAAGCTGCTCTCATATCCGGGTAAAATATTCACGCGCCGCCGGCTCATGGATGAGCTCTGGGAGCTGTACAGCGAAACGGACGAACGCACCGTGGACGTACATATAAACAGGCTCCGGGATAAATTTAAAGACAATACGGACTTTGAGATAGTAACGGTCAGAGGACTGGGATATAAGGCCGTAAGAAAGGAACAGACTCCGCAATGAAGCGCATAAGACTTTACAGACATTCAAAAACATTTTCCGGCGCTCTCGTTTTCTTCGTGGCGTCTGTCATGATAACATCTGGATTCCTGACATTTTTGTTCCTTTACCTACTGCATCTGCTTGAAATAGTTCCCGACATAAAGACGGCCACCCTTACTCTTCCTTTTCTCGCTCTGGCTATGAGCATAGTCATAGGGATATGCGTATCTCTTGTTGTGAGCCGTATGCTGCTAAGACCGATACACAACATGATAAGCGGCACGAGAGCCGTAGCCAGGGGCGATTTCACCGTGAGGATAGACAATGACGGCACGGCGGGAGAGATAAGAGAGCTCATTGACAGCTTCAACAAAATGGCGGGCGAGCTCGGCAGCATCGAGATACTCAAAAACGATTTTATAAACACATTTTCCCATGAATTCAAGACTCCCATAGTATCGGTATGCGGCTTTGCAAGACAGCTCAGATCGGAAAACATAACGGAGTCGGAGAGGCGCGAATATACGGACATAATAATAAACGAATCGGAAAGGCTGGCGAAAATGTCATCCGCGGTGCTTCTACTTACAAAGCTCGAAAATCAGAATATAATAAGCGGCTGCGTGAGTTACCGTCTTGACGAACAGATAAGGGACTGCATACTCATTTTCCAGAAAAACTGGGAGGATAAGGATATATCGCTGAATGTGGAGCTTGACGAAGTATTTTACATCGGCAATCCGGAGATAATGTTCCACGCATGGCGGAACCTTATCGAGAACGCAGTCAAATTCTGCACTCCCGGCGGTGAAATTTCTGTAAAATGCTATATGAAACATAACAGCATCCATGCTATAATAAGTAATGACTGCACTGTTCTCAAGCAGGAAACGCTCGACCATATATTCGATAAATTCTACCAGGCGGATGAATCACACGCATCTGCCGGAAACGGGCTCGGGCTATCACTTGTAAAGAGGATCGTACAGCTGTGCGGAGGATATATAACGGCCGAGAGCGACAACGACCGTATACTTTTCGATATAGAGCTGCCCGTGCCGCCTGCCGGCCGGAGCGGGAACGATACTGAAAGGCCGGAGGATTAAATGAACTTTAAAGAACAGAACAAGAACATGAAACGCCCCTGGGCGAAATATTATTCATCCCCCGAGCTTGCCGAGCTCGAGTATCCCGAGGGCACGCTTTACGACGCCCTCAAAGACACTGTTCTTAAATATCCGAAGGAGACCGCCGTGGATTACATGGGCGTCAGGTTTACATATAAGGAGCTGGACGAATATATAATACGCTGTTCAGAAGCTCTTTACGCTCTCGGCGCAAGGCCGGGAGACAGGATAACCGTATGTCTTCCCAATATACCTCAGGCTGTGATCGTATTTTACGCCGTGATACGCATAGGGGCCGTCGCGAATATGATACATCCCCTTTCCGCCGGAAGTGAGATCGAATTCTTCGTAAACAAGAGCAAGAGCAATATGCTGTTTATATTCGACGCATTCTTCGGCAAAACGGCTTCTGTCAACTGTCCCACGCTCAGAAAGCGCGTTTTTGCCGGAGCGGCGGATATGCTTCCTTTCTTTATGAGAGCATATTTCAACATGACCGACGGGAGAGCCGTAAAAAGGCCCGCCGAAAATGACTCCGTGCTTTCATGGGGATCCTTCATGAGCGCGGCAGGCACGGCCGGCTCCGGGCATGACGACATACTTTACAGAAACGCAGGATATACCGACACTGCGGTGATACTTTACAGCGGAGGCACTACGGGCACGAACAAGGGGATATGCCTTTCGCATCTGAATTTTAACGCGCTCGCATGTCAGACGGCGGCCGTAGGCGCAGACAGCATACTCCCCGGCGATACTATGCTGGCAGTCCTTCCCATGTTTCACGGCTTCGGGCTCGGAGTGTGCGTACACACGGTCATATGTAAAGGGGGTACCGTCATTCTGGTGCCGCGCTTTAATGCCGATTCGTTTGCGGATCTGCTCAGAAAGAAAAAGCCGAGATTCATAGCGGGCGTACCCACACTTTATGAGGCGCTCCTCAGAAAAGACAGGCTGAAGGGCGTTGATTTCACGCATATAAAGGGTGTATACTCCGGCGGCGACACGCTTCCACCGGACATAAAGCTCAGATTCGACAAGGCGCTCAAAGAGCGCGGCGCGTCCGTGACATTGAGGGAAGGCTTCGGCCTTACGGAGTGCGTGACGGCCAGCGCCCTGACGCCCGAGAATGAATACAGGAGAAGGAGCGTCGGTATACCGTATTCCGACACATTTTACAAGATAACGGCGCCCGGTTCTGAGGAAGAGCTTCCTGCCGGCACAGACGGTGAGATATGCATAAGCGGCCCCACCGTAATGAACGGCTATCTCGACGACGTGAATGAGACGGCAAATGTGCTCCGCAAGGACAGTGACGGAAGGATATGGCTCCACACGGGCGATCTCGGATGCATGGACGCCGACGGATTCGTGTATTTTAAATCACGTCTCAAGAGAATGGTAAAATGCTCGGGATATTCCGTATATCCTTCTCAGCTGGAGGCCGTGATAAACGCGCATGAGGCCGTTTCCGTTTCGTGCGTGATAGGCATTCACGACGACTATAAAATGAGCAGGCTCAAGGCGTTCATAGTGCTTAAGGACGGCATGGAACTCACGCCGGAGCTTGAAGTATCGATCAAAGAGCACTGCCGCAATAATATAGCGGCGTACGCCATGCCGAAGGAATTTGTTTTCAGAGATTCCCTTCCGCTCACGAATGTCGGAAAGGTAGCATATACACTTCTCGAAAAGGAGGAAAATGAAAATGTCAAAGAACAAAAAATGTAAAAATATAGGTACAGACGGCGCGAAGATATGCTCGGTAGGCGGGCAGGCGCTCATGGAGGGCATAATGATGTTAGGGCCCCACGGCATGGCGCAGGTGGTGAGAGATCCCAAGGGTGAGCTTGTCATAAAGCAGTCGGAGATAACGCTCCTTACGAAGAGATACAAGATACTCGGCCTGCCTCTAATACGCGGCAGCGTTACGCTCGTCGATTCAATGAGACGCGGAATGAAGGCGCTCTTCGATTCCGCCGAGATAGCCGCGACGGAAGAAGATCCCGACTATAAACCGTCAAAATTCGACAGCTGGGTCGAAAGAAAGCTCGGTGACAAGGCTATGAGCGTGCTCATGACAATATCCATGATAATAGCGGTCGCCTTTTCGGTAGGTCTCTTCATGCTGCTGCCGAACCTTGTCGCTTCTCTGTGCATACCGGCTTCCGCTCCGAGGATCCTGTACAACCTGTGCGAGGGCATCATCAGAATGGCGATATTCATGGGATATATGATCATAATAGCCAATATGAAGGATATACGCCGCGTATACATGTATCACGGCGCAGAACACAAGACGATCCACTGCTTTGAGCATGAGGACGAGCTGACCGTGGAAAATGTCAGAAAGTATTCTAAGCATCATCCCCGCTGCGGAACGGCTTTTCTTTTCGTGGTCATGATCATCAGTATACTTATATATTCGATCATACCGAGATTCCCGAACATTCTCATAAACATAGGGATCCGCATACTGCTCCTTCCCGTTATCGCCGGCGTGAGCTATGAGTTCAACCGTTTTGCGGGCAGTCACAACAACACTCTCACAAAAATTTTACGTGCGCCGGGCATGGCAATGCAGCATTTTACGACAAAAGAGCCCGATGACGACATGATAGAGGTGGCTATAGTCGCTCTTAAGGAAGCCCTGAAATTCGAGGAGAAATACGAAAAGATGCCCGACTACAGCGCCGCCGCCTGCGAAAACAGTCAATGAAGCTCTCGGAATGGCGCGCACATTCGGATATCCCGCCGCACGAGACGGACATGCTCATAAGCTTTGTGACAGATCTCGACAAGGCGCATATCGTCGCAGACGGACCTTATCGCGAGCTGAGCGCAGCTGAGCTGGCCTCTCTTGAGCTGTACAGAAAAAAGAGGATCGAAGGCTGTCCCATACAATATATAATGGGATATGCGTATTTTATGGGATATAGATTTGCCGTGTCCCCCGACGTGCTCATACCCAGGCCTGACACCGAGATACTCGCTTCATGCGCGGCGGAGGAATGCCGTAAAATGGCGGCCTCACATGAAATAAACGGGCCTGTCAGTATACTCGATATGTGTACGGGGAGCGGCTGCATTGGCATATCCGTTATGCTGTCTCTCGGAGGCTCGGCAAAGCTCACTGTGAGCGATATATCCGAGGCAGCTCTCACCGTCGCTTCACAAAACGTGTCCCTGCTCGCTCCGGACGCCGATATCGATATAAAAAGATCCGATTTTTGGGCAGGTCTCGGAAATGAAAAATATCACATCATCGTATCCAATCCGCCGTATATACCGACTGACGACATAGAGACGCTCGATGACGAGGTAAGGCTCCATGAGCCTATCATAGCTCTCGACGGAGGGAGCGACGGACTTAACGCTTACAGGCGCATAGCCGAAGATATAAGCGAACATATCACTGTGCAGTCTCATCTGCTTTTGGAGGCGGGAATAAATGAGGCTTCGGGAATAGCGGACATATTCTCGCCGTATTTCAGCAAGGCCGACATCATAAAGGATCTTTCGGGTAAAGACCG
>CANQOI010000008.1 GCA_947625435.1 uncultured Clostridia bacterium
CCCCGCGGAGTTCAATACGATCGTATTCTATCCGAGACAGAGTATTGAGGGCAGTTATTTTCCCGAGGAGGCCGCGGTACAGATATCGGTCGACGGCAAAGACTGGACGGATCTGGCGATCCTTAAGGACGACGGCGCTCTGGCTACGCTCCCGAGGATTTTACACACGGACACCGTGACAACGCAGTATGTGAGGATATTGGCACGAAAAATGACGAAATATTCCGCGTCGCGTGACGGATATATGATGCAGTTCTCCGAGATCGAGATATACAACGATAAATGAGCCGGTCGGAAGTGTGAGGTGTGTATACCGGTGAAGCTTGTATCGGCAAAAATATATAATGACGACAAAAAAATAATCCTTTGCTTCGAAAACGACGCGCCCGTAAGTGATGCCGGGATCGCTGAAATAAGAAATGAATGGATGAGAAAATTGAAATGCGGCAATGGTGTAGACATTGCCGTAAATGTTGCCGTGCCGGAAAACTCCGATCCGTCGCCTGTGACCGTATCGTTCAGCATAGACGAATATGAAAGAGCCCAGCAGAAAAATATACTTGCCGCGCCCCGTACGGAAAAATATGCCAAAAACGGCTCGGGCGGATATTCAAACCGCGGAGACGGCAGATTTTCAAAAAAGAAAAGACTCACCCCGCCCGAGGGAGAAGAGCTCCGCAGGGATTCCAACGGCAATACGATATACATAGGCTCCGAAATAACGTCGCCCGTGTCCAAAATGTCGGAAATAGACGCCTTCTCGGGTTATGTGGCGGTAGCGGGTAAGATATTCAGATTCGAGCACAAACAGATACCGAGCGGCTCGTACATAGCCATGATCGAAATGACCGATAACACATATTCGGTTTCGGTCAAATTCTATTTTGAGGAATTTGACAAAAAATTCGTATGCGATACATTCAAAGAGGGCAGATATATAACGGTGTACGGCGAGACTTCGAACGACAGGTTCAAGGGCGAGCTCACGATAATGGCTAAGAGCATAACGGAATATAAGCCGATTTTCAGACAGGACAACGCGCCCGTAAAGAGAGTGGAGCTCCACCTTCATACAAACATGAGCGCCCAGGACGGGCTTACGCGCCCCGACGATCTTGTAAAGCAGCTTGTGAAATGGGGCCATGAAGCCGTCGCCATAACGGATCACGGCACGGCTCAGGCGTATCCCACAATGTTCAATGCCATGAAAAAAGCTACCCCGAAGGGCGGGCAGGACGCATTGAAGCTCATATACGGCTGCGAATGCTATCTCTGCGACAGAACGCCGGATATGACAGATGAACAGGCGCGAAAGCTGCCCTCATGGCACTGCATAATACTCGTAAAGGATCTTGTCGGCCTCAAAAATCTGTACAAACTGATATCGTATTCAAACCTTAAGTATTATCACAAGCGGCCCCGTATGCCGCGTTTTGAGATAGAGGCTCACAGGGAAGGCCTCATAATAGGGAGCGCCTGCTCGGAGGGCGAGCTTTTTAACGCCGTCATGAAAGGGGAGCCGGAGGAGGAGCTTGACAGGATAGCTTCATTTTACGACTATCTTGAAATACAGCCTCTCGAGAACAACATGTATCTGGTGCGCGAAGGACTCATGGAAAGCCTTAACGACGTGGCCGCCGTGAACAGGCATATACTTGAGATAGGCGACCGCATCGGTAAAATGACAGTCGCCACGTGCGACGTGCACTTCCTGAATCCCGAGGACGCCATATACAGGAGCGTTTTACAGGCGGCTCAGGGCTATAAGGATGCAGACTCGCAGCCTCCTCTTTACCTGCGCACTACGGAAGAAATGCTTGACGAATTTGAATATCTCGGCGACAGGGCATATGAGGTTGTAGTGGAAAATACGCGCACGATCGCGGATATGATAGAAAAGATACGGCCGGTGCCGGACGGATTTTACCCGCCGGTCATAGAGGGCTCGGACGAAAAGCTCCGCACGAGCTGTTATGAAAAGGCCGGGCAGATATACGGAGAGAAGCTCCCCGAAAACGTGGAGGCGCGCCTCGAAAAGGAGCTTAATTCAATAATAAACAACGGCTATTCGGTCATGTACATAACGGCAAAGGAGCTTGTTGCGGAATCCGCGAGAAACGGCTATCAGGTGGGCTCGAGGGGATCCGTGGGCTCATCGATCGCGGCATACATGGCAGGCATAACGGAGGTTAATTCGCTTCCCGCGCATTACAGATGCGACAAGTGCCATTATTATGAATTTCACGAAAACGAGGGATATGACTGCGGATTCGATATGCCTCCCAAGACGTGTCCGAACTGCGGCACGCCGCTCATACGGGACGGCTACGACATACCGTTTGAAACGTTTCTGGGCTTTAACGGCGACAAGGTGCCCGATATAGACCTTAATTTTGCATCCGCCGATCAGCCCAACGCACATAAATACACAGAGGTTCTGTTCGGCAAAGGGAACGTTTTCCGCGCAGGTACGATAGCGGGACTTGCGGATAAATCGGCGCGCGGATATGTGCTGAAATATCTTCAGGAACGCGGCAAAACGGTATCAAATGCCGAAATAAACCGCCTTGCGAGCGGCTTCGAGGGCGTGCGCAAAACGACGGGTCAGCATCCCGGAGGTATAATAGTAATACCGAGAGATAAAGAGATATATGATTTTACTCCCGTGCAGCACCCGGCTGAAAAGGAAAATTCAGATACGGTCACGACGCATTTCGATTATCACTTCCTGCATGACAACATTTTAAAGCTTGATATACTCGGCCACGACGGCCCCGCTATGCTGAGACTTCTCGAGGAATATACCGGCATAAGCAGCCTCGGCGTTGATATAAACGATCCCGAAATGCTGTCGCTCTTCAATTCGTCCGACGCTCTCAAGCTTAACAACGATATGCTCAAAAGGCCCATTCCTCTGGGAACGCTGGGCATTCCCGAAATGGGCACGGGCTTTGTCACGAAAATGCTCATGGAGACAAAGCCTTCCACAATATCCGAACTGGTGAGGATATCCGGACTGTCGCACGGCACCGACGTGTGGAACGGAAACGCTCAGGATCTTATAAAGAGCGGTACGTGCACGCTTTCGCAGGCAATATGCTGCCGCGATGACATAATGCTGTATCTTATAAACAAGGGCCTCGAAAAGAAGATGTCATTTGACATAATGGAATCGGTGCGCAAGGGCAAGGGTCTCAAGCCGGAATGGGAAGCGGCCATGAAGGAGCACGGTGTCCCCGACTGGTATATAGATTCGTGCAAGAAGATAAAATACATGTTCCCTAAAGCCCACGCCGTAGCGTATGTCACGCTTTCGCTCAGGATAGCGTGGTATAAGCTCTATCAGCCTCTTGCGTATTATGCTGCGCGGTTTTCACTCAAGCTCGATGACTTTGACGGCGCTTCCATGCTTCACGGAATAGATAAGATGTACGGAAGGATGGCCGTTCTGAACCTTATAAATGTATCGGACGACGACATGGATCAGTACGACTCGGAAGGCGACGATGACTCGGAAACAAGATCGTCAAAGAATAAAAGCGGCGATCTTTCGGCCAAAGACAAAGCTCAGGCGGCGCTGTACAATCTGCTCGCAGAAATGTACGCACGCGGAATAGAGTTCCTTCCCGTTGACATATATAAATCCGATCCTGTATTTTTCCGCCCGGAAAGCGGCAAGATCCGTCCGCCTCTTTCGGCGTTTCAGGGCGTAGGCGCGGCGGCGGCCATGAGCATAGCGGCAGTGCGCGACAGAAAGTTCATGTCCGTTGAGGATATACAGCAGAGAGCAGGAGTAAACAAGAGCGTTATAGAGACACTTCGCGCCGAGGGCTGCTTCGAAGGCATGCCCGACACAAACCAGATGTCACTTTTCGATATGCTCGCATAGAAGCATGATATGCTTGCGTAATACAGTAATAATATATGCCTCCCTTTCATATAAATGTCATGTAAACTGCGGCGAGTACAGGGTTACTTATTTATAAAGGGAGGTATTTTGGTGGATAAATTTGATATTTACCAGCAGATAGCGGAAAGAACGAACGGCGATATATATATCGGCGTGGTAGGCCCCGTCCGCACGGGAAAGTCTACTTTTATTAAAAGATTCATGGATTTATTGGTCATTCCCAATATTACAGACACATTTGAGCGCGACAGGGCGATAGATGAGCTTCCTCAGAGTGCTTCCGGTAAAACGATAATGACGACCGAACCGAAATTCATACCGAATGAAGCGGCAAATATAGTCGTAGACGGCAATATAAAGCTTAAAGTGCGTCTTGTGGACTGTGTGGGCTATCTTGTGGAGGCGGCTCTCGGACATCTTGAAAATGATGTGCCGAGAATGGTGGACACTCCCTGGTATGAGGATAAGATCCCCTTCGGCGAAGCCGCAGAGATAGGTACAAAGAAGGTCATAACGGAGCATTCTACGATAGGTCTCGTTGTGACGACGGACGGCAGCATAACGGACATAGAGCGCGGCGAATACACGGACGCCGAGGAACGCGTGATAGCCGAAATGAAAAATACGGGCAAACCGTTTGCCGTTTTACTCAACTGCATAGATCCTGCGTCCGAAGACGCGATGCGCGTGAGGAGCGAGCTCAGCGAAAAATACGCCGTTCCTGTGCTGGCCGTAAACTGCAGCACCATGACGCAGGAGGATATAAACGACATAATGCAGACAGTACTCTATGAGTTTCCCATATGTGAAATAGGCATCAACATACCGTCATGGATGGTGAGCCTTGAATATGACGAAGAGCTTAAAGCGTCACTCACGGAGGCCATACGCGAATCGTTTGAACCCGCCTCGAAGGTGCGCCATATAGGAGCATGTGTGGAAGCACTTGCAAGATATCCGTTTGTAAAAAGGGCCGTGCTTTCATCAGTAAACGCCGGAAACGGCTGCTCGATAATAGATATGCAGCTGCCGGATGAACTGTTTTACAAGATACTTTCCGACAGATCCGGGCTCGATATAGCAGACGACAAAGCGCTCGTGTCTATGATAAAGGATCTCGGACGCATAAAACGCGAGCACGAGCGCATTGAATACGCTCTTCGGGAGGTGGAGCTGAAGGGCTACGGGATCGTAATGCCGACTATTGATGAAATGCATCTCGAAGAGCCGCAGATAGTAAAACAGGGCAACCGCTTCGGCGTAAGGCTCCGCGCAAATGCGCCTTCGATACATATGATAAAAGCCGATATTGAAACGGAGATAGCCCCGTTTGTAGGCACAGAGAAGCAGTCCGAAGAGCTCGTAAATTATATATTGAATGAATTTGAGGATGATCCGCAGTCTATATGGACATCGCACCTTTTCGGCAAGCCGTTGAATGAGCTTATGGAGGAAGGACTTCAGAGTAAGCTGAACCGCATACCGGACGAGGAACGCGTAAAGCTCCAGGAAACGATACAGCGTGTCATAAATGAAGGAAGCGGCGGCCTTATTTGCATAATACTGTAGATCTGCCGCATGAGCGCATATTAAAACGGCGGGACATTTCAGACTGTCCCGCCGTTTTGTCAAGAGATATCGTTATTGTCTGACTGTCAGTATGACAGCTTCTGCCATGTCTCATTACATCTCGTCTCAAGTTCCGCGAATACTGTCTGCACATCTCTTGAACCGTTTATTATACTTGCAAATGCGGCTGTCATAGCATCCGTTGAGAGTATATCGGATATTTCCGACGGAGCTCTCGCTATAACGGAAGCCGGTATATTTGCTTCCGGATAAGAAACAAATGCGTCAAAGTTCTTGTCGCTCCACTTGCTGTCGGGCATTCTCCAGAAATCCTCGCCTGCTATCGACTTAAGAAGCGGTACGTTTCCTCCGCTCGTTCCGTGATATGCCCGCTGTCCGTCTTCAGTGAGGAAATACAGAGCGAATGTCGCTGCCGTGTCGGCATTTCTCGTTCTGGCATATACAACGTAGCCCGTCGCTCCGGCGCCTACCTTGTGAGTGGGCAGCTCGGGGAATGAACAGAAATCCCATGCTATGTTCGCATTGTCGTATGCTTCGCCGTAAGCTGTGATCCACTGCATATCTCCGAATGTACGGAATACGTAATCAAGATCGGAAAGTCCTTTATATTTGTCAGCCGCAGCTCCCGAGTAAGGAGTGACGTCTGCCTTCATCCAACCTTCGGTAAGGGCGTTTACAAGCTCGTTTATACCGTTCATGACCTTATCGTCCGATACGAAGGAAACCTTCTTGTTCGTTGTATCTACCCATGTTCCGCCCCAGCCTTCCGCAAAAGCCTGCCATACCGGAGCCCACCATACCTTGAAGCTGGCGCCTACCTGTGTGTATGTACCGTTTTCCTCAAGAGTCAGCTGTCTGCATATATCTTTGAAATCTTCCCACTTGACAGCGCCTGTTCCGGAAGGAATGGATATATTGGCCTGCCTGAGAGCGTCACTGTTGTATATGAGCACCTGCTGTCCTATGTTTCTGGGAACCATGTAAAGACGTCCGTCTATCATACCGCTCATGAGCGCTCCGGAAAATACATTGTCTATCTCTATTCCGAGACGGTCTCTGTAATAGTCGAGCATCATGAGAGCATTGTGATTCTTTTTGTAGTTGTTTGCGTCGTTCGCATCGCACCAGAAAACGTCGCCTATCTCACCGGAGGATATACGCGTAGGATAATTTCCGCGGTTATCTTCGTCTATGTGAACGGTAACGTTGGGGTATTTCTTCATGAAAGCATTCGCAAAGGCTATAGGCGCGGCAGCCTCCGAACGGGAACCGCTCTCGTTCGATATAGTGAATGTGATCTCTCCGCTTATGTTGAGTTCGTCATCTTCTTCGAGTATTCCGCTTTGAATAGGGGCAAGTTTCTTGCATGCAGATACGCTGAAAAGCACAGCCGTCACGATGAATACGACAGCGGCGACCTTACCGTATCTGAAAATGCGCATTTTGTCCTTAAGCATAAATTGTTCACCTCAGTAAAATAAAAATCATGTAGTTTATGATAACACAACTGTGAAAATATGCAATATTTAATGTGATGAGTTTACAAAAATATAACATAAACTTAAATCCAAAAATCCAAAAGTGCGACAGGCTCTTGCGCGGACTGTATCTGAGCGCGGCACCGTATCTTGAGAAGTTATGCTTGATATAAAGTCACACAAATGATATAATCCGGATGTTCTTTTTTACAGAAATGTGAATATCATTACGGATTTCACATGGGAAGGAGATTATGATCTATGAAGAAAAGGTTTATGTTCACAGTTGTACTTTTGATACTGGCGCTCACGCTCTGCTCCTGCGGCGGCAATGAAGACAGCGAAGCGGGCAAATCGACCGCGACTGCGGGAAGCACTCCCACCGCGAAGGTGACCGCGACGCCTACGAAAGCGCCTGAGCCCACGCCTACCGAAGAGCCTACAGAGGCCCCCACAGAGACTCCGACGGAAGTTCATCCCGACGGTGATACGGGCTCATCCGACAGCTCGCTCACGCAGCTTGACATCGGAGATATTTTCATTGAAGAGACATCTTCGTCGTACGAGAGCCCCGGAGAGGGTTGGTGTGCCGATTTTGCCATAGACGGAGATTACGGTGATGAAGGAAACGGCTGGTCCACATCGCCGCACGGTGAAGAGGACGGCGACGCTTACATCATACTCGGCTTCGACGGTGAGCAGGAAGTAGGACAGGTCAAGCTCTGGCCGAGACAGAGCATAGGCGACGAGCTGGGTCTGTACTTCCCGATAGCATATGAGATAGACGTATCATCCGACGGTGAGAACTGGACCAATGTAGCGTCTAAAGAGGGCGATTACGGCTCGGATGAGAACGACGATACGCCGCGTGTCATAGACTTTACACCGGTCAAGTGCAAATATATCAGGGTTCACGGCACGGAGCTTACCGATTATAACCCGATGCACGCCGACGGTCTCATGATGCAGTTCGCGGAGATCGAAGTATTTGTCGTGAAGAAATGATCTGAATTAAAAAAAGGACTGTCGGTACATTCCGGATGACGGGCGTATGGGCGCCCCGGATATGCCGACAGTTTTTTTATGCCGTGCCGCGGAGGCACGGCCTTGACGTTTGTGTAAAATATCTATAAAATTGCATATGTCAATGATAATGAAGAAAGGGCTTGTGACGGCTTGTATATATGCGCGCTGGTAGGCCCGAGCGGGACAGGCAAAAGCCATAGAGCGCTCTGGGTCGCAAAAGAACACAATATAGATTATATAATCGACGACGGACTGCTCATACACGGAAACGGAGTCGTGGCGGGCAAATCCGCAAAACGCGAGAAAACGCGTGTCGGAGCCGTCAAGACGGCGATCTTCACGGATGATGAACATGCCTTTGAAGTGACCGAAGCTCTCAGGCAGAACAATGTGGAGAGGCTCCTGATATTGGGCACTTCGGACAGCATGGTGAGCAAGATAACAAGACGCCTCGGACTGCATGAGGTCGATGAGACAGTCTATATACAGGACATATCGAGCAAATATGAAATACAGCAGGCCCTTAACACGCGCCGCTCCGAAGGAAAGCATGTGATACCGGTGCCCACGCTTGAGCTCAAGAAGGATTTCTCCGGCTATATGCTCGATCCGCTCAATCTGCTGAGGCGCAGGGGACTTGGCGATTACGAGATGCTCGGCGAGAAATCGGTGATACGTCCCACGTTCAGCTATCTCGGAAAATATACCATTTCCGATTATACGATATATCAGCTCGCGGAGCATGTGACGGTGCGCTGCGAGGGTGTGTCGGGAATAACGCGCTTCCGAGCGGAAAAATCGGAGGACGGCATCAGGATCGAGATGGATATCGTCCTGTATTACGGCTATAAAATACCCGATGTTTTCAAAAAGATAAGAGACGCCGTCATAGACGAGATAGAAAAAATAACATCGCTTAATGTGTCCGCGGTAGTGCTGACGGCAAAAAGCCTTGTTCTTAAGAGCGACTATAAAAATAAAAATAAGGATTTCGTGACAGTATGAAAGAGACGATCTATACGATACCCGTAAACGAAGCGTTTGAGACGCCGTGCGAATGCCCCTTGTGCAGGCTTGAGACGAGATTTGAAAACGACCGCGTGAATTATTATCTCGGGCCGTCACTCATGGAGCCCGAAAACCGCGTTGAGACAAATGAGACCGGCTTCTGCGCAAAGCATTTCAGGCTTATGTACGAAACACGGGCGAACAGGCTGGGTCTCGGACTCATGATACACACCCACATGTGCGAGCAGAACAAAAAATTCGAAAAAGCAGCCGGCGCGAAGGAGGGCGGAGACACAAAAAAATCTTTTTTACGGTCCGTAAAGTCCGGCTCCGCGTCAAAGTCCGCCGACGCATTGCTCAGATACATAGACGGCAGGCAGGATTCATGCTGCATATGCAGGGATCTCGTAAAAACAATGGACAGATACTGCGAGGTCATAACGCATATGTATTTCACAGACAAAGAATTCAGGGAGCATTTTGACGGAGGACTGGGGTTCTGCATGCCCCATCTCGCAATGCTGATACGGGCGTCTCAGAAGTATCTCTCGGGGGCAAAGCAGGAAGCTTTTACGGAAAATCTCATAAAAATGCAGATCGAGAACATGAAGCGCATAGAAGACGAGGTAGAGTGGTTTACGAAAAAGTTCGATTACAGGAACAGAGACGCCGATTGGGGAAATTCGCGGGACGCGGTGCCGAGGAGCATAGAAAAGCTCACCGGCCTTACGGGCCTCACGGAGACCGACAAGGGCTGATATAATATAATATGAATATAACAGTAAAAGAATATTTTACGGATGAAGGACTTCCGTGCGTGGATATAACGGGGTGCGACGAATTTGTGCCGGCGCATATATTCGAATGCGGCCAGTGCTTCAGGTGGAACCGCGTCCCGGACACGGAGAATACATATGTGGGGATCGCCTCCGGCCGCGTGCTCGCCGTGAGCGCGTGCGTAAAGAACGGAGAGAACGTGATAACGCTGGCGAATACCGACGAAGCCCTGTTCAGAGGCTTCTGGAAGGATTATTTTGATCTGGAACGCGATTACGCCGAAATACAGAAGGAGCTTTCCCGTAAAGACGGATATCTCGGCGCCGCAGTCGGATACGGCCGCGGGATACGTATCTTAAAACAGGAACCGTTTGAGACGCTCATATCCTTCATAATATCCGCGAACAACAACATACCGAGGATAAAGGGCTGCATCGAGAAGCTCTGCGCGGCGTACGGAAAGCGTATATGCGCGGAGGATGCGTTCGTATCGTATATAGCAAGGATATCCGGGGCGGATAAAAGCTCCGTATGTGGGGAATATCATGCATTCCCGAGCCCGGAGGAGCTGTCGGCGGCGACGAAGCATGACATAAGCGCGTGCTGCAGAGCCGGATACAGATGCGAGTATATAGAAAAGACGTCCCGCGCATACAAAGACTCGCCTATGGACACGTGTAAAATAAAAACCGCTTCCGCAGACGACGCGCGTAAAATGCTGCGCGCATACACGGGAGTGGGGCCGAAAGTGGCGGACTGCGTGCTGCTCTTCTCGGGGCTCCGCACGGACGTTTTCCCGGTGGACGTGTGGGTGCGCCGCGTGCTCGAAAAGCTGTATTTTAAGAGAAAGGTCACGGCGGCTGAGGCGGGCGCCTTCGTGAGCGGGCATTTCGGGGAGCTGGCGGGCTACGCGCAGCAGTATCTTTTTTACGGCATGAGAGAGGATCCGTCCGTATTCGACAGTATGAGCGGTCAAAGCAATTAAAATGTCGTATGCCGTATTGACATGAGCAGATTAAAGCTGTATAGTTACCGACTGAAAAGGTGCGGTATTCACGGGTGCATAATCGGTTGACGGGGACACCCGATCTGACAGGATTTTACGCAAGCTGACATACAACGGCCTGCGTTTTTTTTACTTACGCACATATGAGTGATTGTCGGGGTGGAGGATATGTACAGTAACAGCAGAGAGAGAATAACGGATCAGCGCCGCGCTCCCGTGTACGAAGCACTGGAGAATTTCAGACAGATGCGCGTCGTACCGTTTGACGTCCCGGGACATAAGCACGGAAGAGGCAACCCGGAGCTCACGGCATTTCTCGGGCAGCAGTGCGTGGAGGTAGACGTAAACAGCATGAAGCCTCTCGACAATCTGTGCCATCCCATATCGGTCATACGTCAGGCGGAGGAGCTTGCCGCGGATGCGTTCGGAGCGTCATACGCCTTCCTTATGGTGGGAGGCACCACGAGCTGTGTACAGAGTATGGTACTTGCCTCCTGCAAACGGGGCGATGAGATAATACTCCCCAGGAACGTACACAGAAGCGTCATAAATGCCCTCGTGCTGTGCGGAGCGGTACCGGTATACGTAAATCCCGAGGTGGACAAGCGCCTCGGAATATCGTTGGGCATGTGCAAGGAGCAGGTGGCAAAAGCGATAAAGGAGCACCCTAAGGCGGTGGCGGTGCTCGTGAACAATCCCACGTACTACGGCATATGCAGCGATCTGAGATCCATAGTTAAAATGGCGCACGAGGCCGGAATGCTGTGCCTTGTGGACGAGGCCCACGGCACGCATTTTTATTTCGGTGAGAATATGCCCGTTTCGGCGATGGCGGCGGGGGCCGACATGTCGTCCGTATCGATGCACAAAAGCGGAGGCAGCCTCACGCAGTCAAGCCTTCTGCTCGTAGGCGCGAATGTATCAAAAGGGCACGTAAGACAGATAATAAACCTCACTCAGACGACATCCGGCAGCTATCTGCTCATGTCGAGCCTTGATATAAGCAGGAGGAATCTCGCTCTGCGGGGCAAGACGGTATTCAGCCGCATAGCGGAGATGGCCGAGTATGCGAGAGATGAGATAAATGCCATAGGCGGCTATTACGCGTTCGGCAGGGAGCTCGTCAATTCGAACTCCGTATTTGACTTCGATATAACAAAGCTCAGCGTGCACACGCGCGAGATAGGACTTGCGGGCATAGAGGTATACGATATACTCAGAGACGAATACGACATACAGATAGAATTCGGAGATATAGGAAATATACTCGCTTATCTTTCCATGGGCGACCGCCCGCAGGATCTCGAAAGACTTGTGAGCGCCCTTGCCGAAATACGCAGGAGATTCCAGAGAGACAGCAGCGGCCTTCTTAACACGGAGTATATAGATCCGGAGGTTGTATCGAGCCCGCAGGAGGCATTTTACGCGGAGAAGAAGAGCGTGCCTCTCAGAGACAGCGCCGGGTGCGTGTGCAGTGAATTCGTGATGTGCTATCCGCCCGGGATACCGATACTGGCCCCCGGAGAGAGGATAACGCCTCAGATACTCGATTATATAGAATATGCCAGGAGAAAGGGCTGCTCCCTGACGGGCCCCGAGGATCCGGACATAATGAACATAAACGTACTGACAGGAGGTAATTCGGGTGGAGCTTTGGTTCAGTGAATTTCACGCGCCGGATGTGAAACACAGCATAAGAGTGAACAGGCACCTGTATTCCGGAATGAGCGATTATCAGCAGATAGACGTATTTGACACTCCGGAATTCGGCCGTGTGCTCGCCCTCGACGGAAATGTGATGCTCACGGAGCGCGACGAATTCATATATGACGAAATGATAACTCACGTTCCCATGGCGGTGCATCCCGGCGCGCGGGACATACTCGTGATAGGCGCGGGCGACGGAGGCGTTGTTAAGGAGCTCACGCGTTATGACACGGTCAATCGCATAGATCTCGTTGAAATGGATCCCCAAGTGATAGACGTGTGCCGTATCTATCTTCCCGAGAACGCGTCGAAGCTCGACGACGAGAGAGTCCATATAAAATATGAAAACGCACTGCGCTTCATAAGACGGTGCGACAGGGCTTACGACCTTATAATAGTGGACTCCACAGACCCGTTCGGGCCGTCCGAAGGACTTTTTACCAGAGAATTTTACGGCAGCTGCTGCAACGCTCTCAGGGATGACGGGATAATGGTGAATCAGCAGGGAAGCCCGTTTTACAGGCACGATGCGGAGGCAATGCAGAGAAGCCATAAGAGGATCGTGAATACATTCCCCATAAGCCGTATATATCAGGCTCACATACCGACCTATGCGGCGGGATACTGGCTGTTCGGCTTTGCCAGCAAAAAATATCATCCCATAGACGACCTCGATCCGGACAGGTGGCTTTCGCGGGGACTTAAGACAAAATATTACACGACAAAGCTGCATGTCGGTTCGTTTTACCTGCCGGCTTTCCTTGAGGAAATGCTCCAGGAGGTGGAATATGCTGAGCAGGAACGTTGAGAATTTCATAGGATGCGAAAGCACTTACGATGAAGCGGACACAGTGCTTTACGGCGCGCCCTTTGATTCTACTACGAGCTTTCGCCCGGGCGCGAGATTCGGACCTGCCGCCATACGGCACGAGAGCTTCGGCATAGAGACATACAGCCCGTACCGGAACGCCGATCTGACTGATAAAGCGGTATTCGACAGCGGCGATATGGAGCTTTCCTTCGGAAGCACGGTAAAGGCGCTCGAGGATATTGAACAAAGAGCCTCCGTAATACTTGATGACGGTAAATTCCCGCTCCTCATAGGAGGCGAGCACCTTGTGACGCTGGGCGCCGTGAGATCGGTCGTCAGGAGATATCCGGATCTTCACATCATACAGTTTGACGCGCACGCGGATCTCCGGGACGATTATCTGGGCGTAAAGCTCAGCCACGCGTGTGTGATGAGACGGTGCCTGGAGCTCACGGGAGACGGCAGGATACATCAGTTCTGCATAAGGAGCGGCGACAGGTCGGAATTTGACATTGCGGCGGGGCATACGGATATGCACCTTTTCTCGTTTGACGGCATAGACGAAACGGTTGAAATGCTCGTAAAGAGCGGCGCGCCCGTTTATTTCACGATAGATCTCGACTGCCTGGATCCGTCCGTTTTACCGGGTACGGGTACGCCCGAGGCGGGAGGCGTCACATTCGCCGAGCTTGAAAAGGCCATAATGAAGGTATGTAAAACGAATGTAGTGGGCGCGGATATAAACGAGCTTTCGCCCATGCTCGATGCGAGCGGCGCGTCTACGGCGTGCGCCTGCAAGGTGCTGAGGGAGCTCATACTGGCAGTATCCGGGCGCACCGGAGCCGGACATTGACGGCCGGGCGATTTTAAAGATCATAAGGAGGAAACGAAATGAGCAGAGTTTTGATCATAGGATGCGGCGGAGTGGCGTCGGTGGCGATACATAAGTGCTGCGCGCTGAGCGATATTTTCACGGAAATATGCATAGCGAGCCGCACAAAGTCCAAATGTGACGCGCTTGCCGAAAAGCTTGCACCCGCCACAAAAACAAAGATAACGACGGCGCATGTGGACGCCGACAGTACCGAAGAGGTGAAGGCGCTCATAGATTCATATAAGCCCGACCTTGTAATGAACATCGCTCTTCCGTATCAGGATCTTACGATCATGGACGCGTGCCTTGAGTGCGGCGTGGATTATATGGATACGGCAAATTACGAGCCCGAGAACACGGATGACCCGAAGTGGCGTGAAATATACGAAAAAAGGTGCAGAGAACAGGGCTTCTCTGCATATTTTGACTACAGCTGGCAGTGGGCGTACCGCGAAAGATTTGAGAAGGCGGGCCTTACGGCCCTGCTCGGCTGCGGATTTGACCCCGGTGTTACACAGGCCTACTGCGCATACGCTCAGAAGCATTATTTTGACAGCATAGACACGATAGATATACTGGACTGCAACGGCGGCGACCACGGCTACGCATTCGCCACGAATTTCAACCCCGAGGTGAACCTGAGAGAGGTCTCCGCCCCGGGAAGCTACTGGGAGAACGGTCATTGGACGGAGATACCCGCCATGAGCATAAAGCGCGAGTACGACTTTGACGAGGTGGGAATGAAGGACATGTACCTCCTTCATCACGAGGAAATAGAATCCCTGGCGCAGAACATACCCGGCGTAAAACGCATACGCTTCTTCATGACCTTCGGAAGCAGCTACCTCATGCACATGAAATGTCTCGAAAATGTGGGCATGCTCTCCACGTCTCCCGTAATGTTCGATGGGCGCGAGATAGTACCCATAAAATTCCTGAAGGCTCTTCTGCCGGATCCCGCGAGCCTCGGGCCCCGCACTCACGGTAAAACGAACATAGGATGCATTTTCACGGGCATGAAGGACGGAAAAGAGAAAAAATATTACATTTACAATGTGTGCGACCATCAGGAAAGCTACAGGGAGGTAGGAAGTCAGGCGATAAGCTACACGACGGGCGTGCCCGCCATGTGCGGAGCTCTCATGCTCCTTACGGGCAAATGGAACAAAAAGGGAGTTCACACGGTAGAGGAGTTCGACCCCGATCCGTTCATTGAGGCTCTTGACATGTACGGTCTTCCCAAGAAGGAGAGCTTTGAACCCGTACTTGTAGACTGACAACGGTATGAGCATACATTTTGAGCATTTAACGCATATACTGAACGGGGGCTCTGCGGGCGGCGACAGGCCGGAAAATATGCAGAGCAGGCTCGCATCTTTTTTTGACGGCATACAGACGCCGTGCTATATCATCGACAGTCATGTATTGAGACACAACTGTGAGATACTTTCGGGCGTTGAGAAGCGCACGGGCTGCCGCATTTTGCTTGCGCAGAAGGCGTTTTCGAATTATGACCTGTATCCGCTCATATCGGAATACTTATGCGGCACCGAGGCCAGCGGGCTCTATGAGGCGAGGCTGGGCAGAGAGAGGATGCCGGGCAGGGAAGTGCATGTATTTTCCGCCGCCTACAGAGACGACGATTTTAAAGAGATACTGAAATATGCCGACCACATCGTATTCAATTCTCCGCGCCAGCTCGAAAAGTTCGGATATGCCGCAAAAAATGCCGGCAAGAGCATAGGACTGAGGATAAATCCCGAATGCTCCACACAGGAAGGGCACGCCATATACGATCCCTGCGCGCCCGGCAGCCGGCTGGGCACGACGAGAGAGCAGTGGGACGCACATATGAACGAAGAACTCGTATCGCTCCTTGACGGGCTGCATTTTCACACTCTGTGCGAGCAGGATTCGGACGCGCTGGAGGTGACTCTTGACGCCGTGAGCGATAAGTTCGGCGATGCTCTCGGTAAAATGAAATGGCTCAATATGGGCGGCGGGCACCATATAACACGCCCCGGATACGACATAGCCCGGCTTGAAAAATGTATTAAAAGGGTTCGGGATGCTTACGGCACGGATGTGTATCTGGAGCCGGGAGAGGCGGTGGCTCTAAATGCCGGATATGCCGCGTCGAGAGTGCTCGATACAACCTGTAACGGCGGCACGCGTATTGCCGTTCTTGACATAAGCGCGGCGTGCCACATGCCGGACGTCATTGAGATGCCCTACCGCCCGCCTCTTTACAACGAACAGAGCACAGGCGGCGGCACAGACGGCGCAGAGCCCGCCGGAGCGCACCGGTACCGTCTCGGAGGCCCTACGTGCCTCGCGGGCGATGTCATAGGCGATTATTATTTTGAAAATGAGCTTGCGGAAGGGGACATACTCATATTCGGGGACATGGCGATATATACGATGTGTAAGAACAACACATTCAACGGTATGGCGCTCCCTCCCATATATGTGCTGGATGAGAGCGGTAAAATGCAGCTTACAGCCTGCTTTGATTATCACGATTTCGAAAAACGCCTCGGAAGCAGTAAGGAGTGAAGAACGGGGCGACAATTTCACGACACAAACTATTAATAAATTTAAAACAAATATAGGCGCGGCGGGCCGGAAATCTGTGCTATACTCAGAAATGTAATACAACAGAAGATCAAAGATTTTATTTACAAAGGATGAGGAACATGAAGAGAGCAGATTTTTCTGTCGGAACGCATTTCACATTGACAGCACTTATATTGGCAGTGCTCCTGGCGCTCAATGTGCCCGTATTGACATCGTGCGGAGCCGCCGGAGAGGCAGGCCCGGGTACGGGCACGGTATATAACTCAAAAAACGGAGGCGGCATAGTCATAGTAGTGGATCCGGGTCACGGAGGGAATGACAACGGGACCATGGGAAGCTCCGGAGGAGAGACATTTTACGAAAAAGATCTCAATCTGAAGACCGCGACATATCTGTGGGAGGCTCTGTCGGGATATTCAGGTGTTAAAGTATATATGACGAGATACGGCGACACAAAGCTGTCCATACTGAGCCGCGTCAAGGAGGCCGCCGATCTGAACGCGGATCTCATGGTGTCGGTACATATGAACGCGCTAGAGACCGACAGCTTTAAAGGCAGCGAGATATTCGTGCCTAAGGGGAATTACAGGCCGGAGCTTTCTGAAATATCATCGTCCTTAGCCGAAAGGATACTCGACAGATTTGAAAAGATAGGCATGAGGAAGATAGGCGTCAAAACGAGCCTTCTCGATCACAGCGATTATTACGACTATCCCAACGGAGCGCAGGCGGACTATTACGGTATAATACGGTATTGCGTTCAGGAAAACATACCTTCAATGATAATAGAACACGGCTATCTCTCAAACAAAGACGATATGAGATTCCTGAGCAGCGACGCAAATCTGGAGAAGCTGGCAAAGGCGACTGCGGAATCGATAGCCGAGGAATACGGGCTCAGAAAGGGAAGCGGCAGCAAGATAAGGCTTAAAAATCAGGAGCCTGTCACCATAGACGACATACCGACCGAGCTGACAGTGGGAACGAAGCCCATAGAACTGAGCGCCCGCGGCGGCAGCGGAAACGGTCAGATGCGCTTTGAGAGCAACGACAGCTCCGTGCTGAGGATATCGGGGAACAAGCTTGAGATATACGGAGAGGGCACCGCAAACATAACGGCGGTCAAGGGAAGCGACGGGACATACCTTCCCGAACAGAGCGAAAACTATATAAGGATAACCGTTCACGCATCGGGAAGACAGCCCGCCACGGCCGGACCCTCGGAGGAGTATGCGGAAGATGCGCCGCCGGTAACGCGTGAAACGGGCACAGAGCAGAACGGCGCCCCGGGCGCGCAAGGCTCCCGGGGCTCTCTGAGCAAGTACCAGTCACTGAGAAAGTTGGCAGACAGCAGATATTTTACGGCGGCGGCAGCGGCGGGCGGAGTGCTCGCAGCAGTCATCATAATAATAACGGTAAGGATCGTATACGTTCGCCGTAAAAGGAAAAAAGAACGCGAAAAACGCTTTACAAAAGGACGCAGCCCTCGTTTCTGAGGGCTTTTTCCTGCTCCTCCGGCCATACGGAAACCTGAACCTCGCCTATGTGCATCTTACCGAGAAAATACATACACAGACGCGACTGACCTATACCGCCCCCTATCGTATAAGGGAGCTTCTTTTCGAGGACTGCCCTGTGGAAGGGAAGATCCCTGCGGTCATCGCAGCCTGCCTCCGAAAGCTGGTACGAAAGAGAATCCTCATCCACGCGTATGCCCATGCTCGATATCTCAAAGGCTATATCCAGAACCGGGTAGTACAGTATTATATCGCAGTTCAGATTCCAGTCATCGTAGTCGGGAGAGCGGCCGTCATGAGGCTTACCGGAGCGCAGCCTGCCGCCTATCTTGGTAAGGCATACAGCGCCGTATCTGCGCGCCGCGGCATATTCACGATCCTTGGGAGTGCTCCCGGGGTACATATCCTCCAGCTCCTGCGACGAAACAAACGTTATGTCGCAGGGCAGCTCAAAGCCCTTAAAACACTCCGTGACGGACGGATAACATGATCTTACGTATGAAAAGGTGCCAAGGAGTACATTGTATATTTTACGCACGGTGTCCTTCAGAAAATACTCGTTCCTGTCCTCCCTGCGTATGCAGAGCTCCCAGTCCCACTGATCGACGTATATTGAATGGAGCGCGTCCGCCGTCTCGTCGCGGCGTATGGCGTTCATGTCCGTATAAATGCCCTCGCCGGGGTTAAAGCCGTATTTTCCGAGAGCGAAACGCTTCCACTTGGCGAGAGACTGCACGATCTGCACATCCTTTCCGGTCTCAAGAAGATCGAACTGGACAGGGCGCTCCGTGCCGTTCAGGCAGTCATTCAGTCCGGACTCGGGGGTGACCATAAGGGGCGCGGTCACACGCATCAGATTGAGAGCATGCGAAAGCTCCTTCTGAAAGAAGTCCTTGACCTGTTTTATGGCTCTCTGTGTTTCCTTGAAATCCAAAGCGGGAATGTACATTTGATCATAACCTCCAATTTACTGCGCGTCCCTCTAAGGACCACGTCTGCGCATTCTCTATATAAACGTCGGCGAATCTGCCCGCAAGGCTGCCGTCTGACACATCGTACGGCGGGCTTGCCGTGAAATTCACCACTTTGTTGCTCTCCGTCCTGCCTGTGAGGCGTGTATCGCACGTGCGGCTCACACCCTCGCAGAGAACGCTGAACGTTTTACCGACACATGCCTCATTGAGCTCCCTGCATATGCCGTTCTGAAGCTCGAGCAGCCTGTCAAAACGTTCGTGCACGACTTCCGGCGGCACCTGATCCGGATATGAGGCGGCGGGAGTGCCCACGCGGGGCGAATATATGAAAGTGAAAGCCGCATCGTACCGGACGCGTTTTACAAGGTCCAGCGTCTCGGCAAAATCCTCCTCCGTTTCACCGGGGAAGCCCGTTATTATATCAGTGGAAAGAGCGATGCCGGGTATCCTCGAGCGTATTTTATCGACGAGTGAAATATACTGTTCTTTTGTATAGCGCCTGTTCATGCGGCGGAGCACCTCGGTGCTTCCCGACTGCACCGGAAGATGGAGCTGCGCGCATATCTCCGGGCGGGACGCCATGACGTCTATGAGCCTGTCCGAGAGATCCTTAGGGTGAGACGTCATGAAACGTATGCGCCTGAGCCCGCTGCCCTGCACGCGGTCGCATATTTCACCGAGAAGACCCGCAAAATCCGTGCCGCTGTTTATATCTCTGCCGTACGAATTCACGTTCTGCCCGAGAAGCGTTATCTCGCGCACGCCGGAAAGGGCGAGAGACTCGACCTCCCGTAAAATGTCATCCTTATTTCTGCTGCGCTCGCGGCCTCTCACGTAGGGCACCACGCAGTACGTGCAGAAATTGTTGCAGCCGTACATGACGGTCACCCACGCCTTGAAATCGCTGTCTCTTTTTATGGGAAGCCCCTCGGGTATCTCGTCGCCGGAGCCCGGCGGAACGCACACGCGTTTGCCTGTGAATACAGCTTTGTACACGAATTCCGGGAACCTGTATATGTCGTGAGTGCCGAATACTATATCTACATTTCTGAATTTACTGTTTATATCGTCGTATATGTGTTTCTGCTCCGTCATGCAGCCGCACACTGCCGTCAGAAGCCCGGGATATTCGTGCTTTGCTCCCTTGAGAGCGCCTATGTGCCCGAATATCTTCTCCTCCGCGTTCTCGCGCACACAGCATGTGTTGAGCACAACGAGATCGCAGAAACGGCCGTTGTATTTACCCGCGGCCTCATCGGGTACTATCTCATATCCCATGCGCTCCGCCATTCCGGCAAGCTTCTCCGAATCGTGCTCGTTCATCTGGCAGCCGAATGTCTTGATGCACGCGGTGGGTCGCCTTTTGAGAGCACTGTTCCTGTCAAGTACGCGCCGCATATAATTATCCTGTCTTTCGGTCTCTTCCGGTGTTATGATCTTCTTAGCCATATCATGTTCTCTTTTCCGCATTCTGGTGGAGCCTGTACAGTATGTTCATAGCGTCTATGGGAGTGAGCGTGCGTATATCGAGCGACTTGAGCTCGCTTATTATCTCATCCCGATCGGCGGAATCTGCCGCATATGAAAACAGATCCGGGCCGTATTCACGGCGGTCGCGCGGCCTGTCCTGATTCTCAAGCTCCGAAAGTATCTCGTGGGCCCTTGACGTCACCGCTTTGGGTATGCCCGCAAGAGAAGCCACCGCTATGCCGTAGCTCCCGTCGGCGCCGCCGCGCTTTATTTTACGTAAAAATACGATGTCGTCGCCCTTTTTCTTAACGTCGACACAGTAATTCTTAACGCCCGGCAAGCTGCCTTCGAGCTCCGTGAGCTCGTGATAGTGAGTCGCGAACATGGATCTGCACCCGAGCGTTCCGGCTATGTATTCGAGCACCGCCCACGCGATACTGAGCCCGTCGAAGGTGCTCGTGCCGCGGCCTATCTCATCCAATATGAGGAAGCTTTTTGATGTTGCGCCGGACAGTATGTTCGCCACTTCGCTCATTTCGACCATGAAGGTGCTCTGACCGGACGCCAGATCGTCGGAAGCGCCTACGCGCGTAAAAAGCCTGTCGACTATCGTTATTTCGGCTTCGTCCGCCGGAATGAAGGAGCCGGCCTGAGCCATGAGTATGCAGAGCGCGGTCTGCCTCATATATGTGGATTTGCCCGCCATATTAGGGCCTGTTATCACAAGGAGCTTATTCTCGCCTGAGTCAAGGAATACGTCGTTCGGTACGAAATCGCCCGAAGGGAGCATTTTCTCGACTACGGGATGCCTGCCGCCCTTGACGGATATCTTCATGGAGCCGTCGGATCCCGTATCGTATACGCGCGGCCTGCAGTAATTTTCCCTGTCGGCAGTTTCGGCGTATGAAGCGAGAGCGTCGAGCTCGGCTATGGCGCGGGCCGTATTCTTAAGGCGCGCCGCCTGCAGGCACACCTGCCCGCGCACGTCGCAGAATATGTCAAATTCGAGCCTCATGAGCCTTTCCTCGGCGCCTAATATGCTGTCCTCCGTTTTCTTGAGCTCTTCGGTTATGTAGCGCTCATTGTTCGCGAGAGTCTGTTTTCTTATATACCTGTCCGGCACAAGATCGAGATACGAGCGCGTCACTTCAATATAGTATCCGAAAACCTTGTTGTAGCCTATCTTGAGATTTTTGATACCCGTGGCATTCCTTTCCTTCGCTTCGAGCTCCGCAAGCCACGTCTTGCCGTTTACGGAGGCGGAGCGGCACGCGTCTACTTCCTCGCTGTAGCCCTTCTTGATGAGCCCGCCTTCGCGCATTGAAACGGGAGGCTCGTCTTCTATCGCTCTCTCCAAAAGGTCGTATATATCCTCAAGTCCGTCCATGGCGGCGTTTATATTTCTGAGCAGGGGAGAAGAGCACCTTGAAACAGAGCTTTTGATATACGGTATCTTGCAGGCGGACTGTTTCAAAGACACAAGGTCCCTGGCCGTACATGTGCCGAGCGTGATCTTACCTGCAATGCGCTCCATATCGTAAACGCCGTCAAGCAGCTCCCTTATCTCGCTCCTAAAAATGAAAGCGTCCTTCAGCTCTCCCACTGCGTCAAGACGTTCGTTTACGGCCTCCGCGTCTATGAGGGGCTGCTCGATCCATTTTTTGAGCATCCTGCCGCCCATAGCGGTGACGGTCCTGTCAAGCACCCACAGGAGCGAACCCTTCTTGTCTCTGCTGCGCATCGTTTCCGTTATCTCGAGATTCCTGCGCGAGGACGCGTCTATGGACATATATTCGTCGACGGTATAGTACTCCGCTCTTATCTGGTCGGAAAGATGCATTTTCTGAGTGCTCTCCATGTACGCTATGAGCGCGCCGCAGCATCTTACCGCCGGCTCGTCCTTAAGATTGAGAGCATTATTTTTGCGCCCGTCTCTCTCTCCGGTAAAATCTATGTCCGACATATGCTCGGACGCCGCGTCAAAGTCAAACAGTGACTCATCCACTTCGCTTATATACGCGCCCACCGCTCCGGACACAAAATTCCTGAGCTTTAGGAGAGACGGGGCGTTTCTGTTCACCACGATCTCGGAAGGCGCGAAGCGTGCCAGCTCATTTGCAAGATGATTGAAAGTGCTCCCTATGCTGAACGATGTGACATAAAGCTGCCCGGTAGTGATGTCGGCGGCCGCAAGGCCGAATATATTCATGAATTCGTAAACCGCGGCTATATAATTGTTCCTCTTCTGCGGGAGCATCTGATCGTCGATCACGGTTCCGGGAGTGTAGACACGCACGATATCGCGCTTTACTATGCCCTTGGCGAGAGCCGGGTCCTCCAGCTGCTCGCACACGGCCACCTTATATCCCTTGGACACAAGTCTTCCTATATAAGAAGAAGCGGCGTGAAAAGGCACGCCGCACATGGGCGCGCGCTCTTCAAGGCCGCAGTCCTTTCCCGTGAGCACGAGCTCGAGCTCTCTCGATGCGGTCTCCGCATCCTCGTAAAACATTTCGTAAAAATCCCCGAGACGGAAAAAAAGTATACAGTCCCCGCACCGCTTCTTTATATCAAGATATTGTTTCATCATCGGCGTAGGTTCCATCTCAGGGCTCATCTCCTTACATTGACGTCAGAGCTGTCAGTGGCATCCGGCGCACGTCGAACAGCTTCCGCTGCATCCGCCGCTGCTCCCGGTCACAAAATGCTGTATTATATCGTTTACCGTGGCCATCATAGTCTCAAAGCCCTTCCTGGCCTCAAAATATTCCGATGTTACGGCATTCTCATTAAGCTCTCTCTGCTTATCCATCAGGGTATCCCGTATCTTCTCAAGCTCGCTCTTGTCGATATCGTCACGCGAGCCCTTTACAAGCTCCTTCTGAAGATCTTTGTATGAATTTATGAGCTCCTGCGCTTTGTCGTTCTGTATAAGTGCAAGCTCCGCGCTCTGCCATCTCCTGAATTCCGCGCTGTCTCTTATGGCCTCGCCGAGTGCGGCTGCCGCTTCAACATAATCCATTCATATCCGGCCTTTCTCAACGTAAAATGTAAAATATAAAACAGCGTACATCATAGCACATTTTACAATCCGGCACAATCCGGTTTTGAAAGGACGGCGGCGTACCCGCCGGCGCCGTATTTAAGCGCCCTGTTCACACGTGAGATAGTCGCGGTGGAAGCTCCCGTAAGGTCCGCTATATTGCTGAAGGTCTCGCCGTTTCTGAGCATGACCGCCACGGCGAACCGCTGAGCCATGGCGTTTATCTCGTTTATGGTGCAGAGATCGTCAAAAAAGGCCGAGCATTCATGCTCGTTTTCAAGCGCCAATACGGCCTTTATGAGCCGTTTTTTGTATTTATCGAGGTCTTCACTGTCATGCATGATATTGTCTCCCGTCATATTCCGTTTTCACGGTTCAGTATGTTAATACTTTATTGCGCTAAAGTCAACAGCGCCGGGCGTCCGCGCAAAAAAGAAAATTGTTGAGATAAGGCAAAAAATGTAAAATTTTTTTTGTTTCCGAGGCATGTTTTTATAGACAATCTATTTTCAAAATGATACAATTGCGTGCGTAAAAATAATTTCGCGTTCAGCTCTGTATTGAGGGCGTAGTTATTTTTATATCCTAAATAGGCGAAGGAGACAATGTACTATTCTCAAAAGTGAACTATTGCCAGAGGGACGGCTTTGAGTGAACACTTTTGAGAATTTGTATATTTTCCCGTCTGTTTATATATTTTACATAATTATTCAGAAAGGAATGAGTTACGAAGATGAGAAAACAAACAACAGTCAGTCGTTGTATTTCTCTTATTCTTGCAGTCGCTATGGTAGCGGGACTGTCGTTCCCTGCCGGCGCTGTCGGAAACGGATGGGAAACACTTCCTTGGAATCAGTCCGATATCACACCTGATCCGCGCGATCAGAGGCCGCTGGACAGGAATGAAAATGCTCCCGTATTTGACGATGACGATAATGTGCGTGTTTCCATTGTTGTAGAAGGCGCGTCAACACTTGACAAGGGCTTTTCCACAAAGGGCATAGCGCATAACGCAAATGCAGCGGCTTACAGAAATATCCTCCGTATCAAGCAGGATACCGTTGAACAGAGAATCGAGCGCACCGTGCTCTCGGGTCAGTCCCTTGATGTTGAATGGAATCTCACACTTGCCGCGAACCTGATCTCCGCAAATGTCAAGTACGGACAGATAGACGAGATCAAAGCGGTCGACGGAGTTAAAGACGTCGTGCTTGAGAACAGATATGAGCCCGCGGTCACGGATACAGATCTGCCGGCAGATCCGAATATGGGCTCGTCGTCACAGCAGATAGGCTCGAGCGCAGCCTGGGCAGGCGGATATACGGGCGCCGGAAGCACTGTGGCGATAATAGACACAGGTATCGATATTGACCACAAGTCGTTCGATCCCGACGCTTTCTTGTATGCTATACAGCAGGTAAGGGCGTCCGGCAAGAACGTCAAGCTGATGGATGCCTCGGACATCATGAAAGTATACAGTCAGCTGAATATAGTCAAGCTCGGCAGCTACAGCGGAGGCCCTTCGGGTCTTTACCAGAACAGCAAGGTTCCGTTCGCTTTCAACTATGTTGACAAGAATCTTGATATCACGCATGACAATGACAGCGAAGGCGAGCACGGTTCACACGTTACCGGTATAGCGGCGGGCAACCGTTTCGTTGCGGACAGCAGTAAAGACAGCGGTTACGCAAACGCTCTTGAGAGCGTATTCACGCAGGGCGTTGCACCTGACGCACAGGTGATCACGATGAAGGTGTTCGGAACCGGAGGCGGCGCGTATGATTCCGATTATATGGCAGCCATAGAGGACGCTCTCGTTCTCGGAGCGGATTCCGTTAACCTTTCACTCGGTTCCGGAATGGCGGGATTCAGCCGCAGCGACACGTATGAAGATATAATGAACAAGCTCGTAAACAGCGATACGGTCGTTTCCATGTCTGTAGGCAACAGCGGATATTGGTCCGAGAATTCACAGCTTCCTTATCTCCATGAGGAAGACATAAACTTCCAGACAGGCGGTTCGCCGGGAAGCTTTACGAATTCCATCGCAGTCGCATCGGTTGATAATATAGGATATACGGGATATTATCTCAAAGCCGGCGACAACCTCATATTCTATACCGAATCTGAGGAATATAAGAATCTTCCCATAAGAACGATCGCGAGCGATGAGCCTTACGATTTCGTATTCTTTAATGCGATCGGAGATGACGGTGACTTTGACGAAGTCGACGTAACAGGAAAGATAGTTCTGTGCTACCGCGGTGAGACTAACTTCTCGGCTAAAGCTAACAATGCTGCCGCAGCCGGAGCAAAGGCTGTCATAATAGTAAACAACCAGGCCGGAACGATCAACATGGATCTTTCAGATTACACATATACCGCTCCTGCCATCTCCATAACGCAGGCTGACGGCGCTCTCCTGTGGAGTCTTGCCACAAAGACAGACACGACAGAAAGCGGCATAGAATATGCGGAAGGCAAGATCACGGTCGGCTCGAACATAGGCGTAAACTACGGAGAGGTAAGCGAGGATAATGTCTATACTATATCCGAGTTCTCTTCATGGGGTGTTCCGGGCTCTATGATAATGAAGCCTGAGATAGTCGCACCGGGAGGAAATATCTATTCCGTAAACGGCGCTGTTGCGGGCGGACAGGCATATGAGAACATGTCCGGTACTTCTATGGCATCGCCTCAGGTTGCCGGTATGGCGGCTGTGATAGCTCAGTATATAGACGAGAATCCCGAAAAATTCGAAGGTTCCGTTCTTTCACAGCGCGGACTCATAAACAGCCTGCTCATGTCTACGGCTCTTCCCATCATGGAGGATTACGGCGAATATGACGATCCGGATCTCGGTCACATCGATTTTGGTCAGGGGTATTATTCCGTACTCGCTCAGGGCTCGGGTCTTGCGAACGTAGGTAATGCGGTGAGCGCACAGGCTTACATCGTTATGGATGCGAAGGCCAATAAGAGCGCAGCCGACGGCAAGGTCAAGGTTGAGCTCGGCGACGATCCCGACAAGACAGGCAGATACAGCTATTCATTCGATATATACAACACAAGCGGTAAAGAGAATGTATACACACTGGATACCGCGCTCTTTACGCAGGACCGTGTAGAGGATGTTTACACATACCTCGATACATGGACGACACCTATTGATTTCACTGCGAAATATACAGTGAACGGACAGCCTTTCGATCCCGAGGCACGCATTGACGCGGACGTGAACAACGACGGTTACACGAACGATGAGGATGCTCAGGCGGTACTCGACTTGCTCGCAGGCGTTATAACAGAAGAAGGTCTTAACCTCGACGCAGCTGACCTCGACGGCGATAAAGCCGTTACGACATATGACGCTCACCTCATACTTGAAGGTATTGAAGCAAGGCTTACCGTTCCCGCAGGCGGATCTGCCAACGTAAAGGTTGAATTGGAAGTTACCGAAGATCTCACCGCTTACAAGAACGGTGCGTATATAGAAGGATTTACGTTTGTATATCCTGTGGCTACCGAGGAAGGCGAGCTTGACGTAACATATTCGATACCTGTTCTCGGATTCTACGGAAACTGGACGGATCCGTCAATGTACGACAGAGTGGATCTTGAAGATTACTTCTACGGTGACGAAGATGATCAGCTCGGTTATACCGGAGAGCTCGTGGGCGAGCTGGATTACAAGGACGGAAACGACAAGAATGAATATTACCTGTTCGGAAATCCGTATGTGAGCGAAAAAGATGCCGAATATCATCCCGAGCGCGAAGCTCTCAAGGCCAATGATACTCTGACGGCATTTTATTACACACTCATACGTAATGCGGGCGCAACGGCTGCCGTGATCTATGATTCAGACAACAACCCCGTTTACGTATCGGATATAAGCAGCGAATATGCGGCATTCTATTATACGAACGGCGGTTCATGGCAGTATACGAGCAGCGGTATAAATCTGGGCATAAGAGTATCGGATCTGGGCATTGACGAGAACGACAGCTTCACGCTTAAGTTCTATGCCGTTCCCGAGTACTATCTCACAGATGAGATGTATGCCGATAACGCTATTTCACAGGAAGAACTCCTTTCAGTGATAGGTAAGCTGGGAGCGGGCGCCGCTCTTTCAAAGACGATAACGGTCGACAATACGGCTCCTCAGTTCACATCGGATCCTGTCAAGAATCTTAAGACGGATGACCTTAAGATAACCGTTAAGGACAATCAGTACATTGCATATGCGGCTGCCCTCACGCGCAGCGGAGCTGTACGTTTTGCCGACATCACAGCCGACGATATCGGCGAGCAGGTACCCGGAGAGGATATAGAGCTCGTATTCAGCGGTGATGATCTTAAGGCCGGCGGTGCGGGCGAATTTGTAGCGATCGCCGTATATGACTATGCGGGCAATATGAGCGTGATAGAGACCAAGTACGGCGATCATGTAAATGTTGACGGCAAGATGTACGGATTTACATCCGAGCTTTATTCCAACGGCAACGGCGATCCCGTGAACACATGGATCGAGATCGATCCTGCCATCATAGATGTTTTCTGGGAAGATGTAGGATACAAGCTTGTTGACGGAAGCAGTATCGATGTTGTAAATGCGGAATATATTGACCACTATACATTCCAGACAGGTGCTGACGGTGCTCTGTACGTTGCTCCCGAATCCGATCCGGGATATACGACGCGTATAGCCGCATTGTCGGTGGATATAGTCGATATGGCATATGACTATACGAGAAATGAGCTCTATGCACTGACTGCCGATAATGCCGTATACGAGATAGAGCCTCTTAACGGTAAAGCGACGTTGGCGTTCAGAGTGAGCGGTGTTACAGGCGCTCTCAAAGGTATCGCGATAGATGATGACGGAACGTTCTATTTCTCAGGCTCATATCTGTATGTCGTGAGCGATTGGGACGGAGAGGCAGATACTGCCATAGCTGAAGGAAAGACAAGGACGCTTCCTGTGTACCGCAGCATAATGGCGTGGGATCACGATAACGATATACTGTATATGATGAATTCCGCGGGAACGCTCTCGTTCAGCAACATACTTTATGTTATAGATACGGAAACCGGAAGCTATAAGGCTTCGGGAGAAAACGGTGCTTATCTGTTCTCTTCTTATTCGGCGCTTTACATAGTTCCGAGCGACAAGGGCGGATCCGACATAGACGATACGGCAACAACAAAGGTTGAATCCGTGACCGTAACGCCCGAGGACACAACTGTCATGGTAGGCGGAACATTCATGCTCACGGCTGATGTAACTCCCTGGACGCTTTCTGACAGAAGCGTAACATGGAAGAGCTCTGACGAGAATGTGGCAGTCGTAGATGATTTCGGTTATGTAACTGCGGTAGGTGTCGGCGAAGCTACTATAACGGCAACCTCGGTACTTGACGATACAAAGTTTGCGACAGCTTCGGTTACGGTTGAGCCGCTTCCGTCTTATGACCTTGAAGGACTCGTTTACGACGATGACAGCAAGGCATACTGGAGCAGCTTCAATACGCAGTCGCCTGACGAGTTTAAACATATCGCAGACGGCAGCTATTACTACGCGGGAGCTCTTGCTGTTGACGGAAAGACGATATATGTTCATGACGGAGAGGGCATATATGCGGTAGATGCGGAAACATTCGAAAGCCGCCATATATTTGATATCAATCCGACATACCTCTTCCCGGATGCGGCGCTCAATATGTTCTTCGCGGAAGAAGCCGGAAGTGTAGCGCTTCTTGCTCCTGAGGCAAATTCTCAGATTCTCATGATACTCCTTCCCGAGGAAAAGGGCTTGTACACTGTGGATCTTACAGGTAAGCTCAGCGCCAACATAGCCGGAATAACATGGATAGGAATAAGCCCATATCAAGGCGAGTATGCTGATATCTACTACATGATACTTGAGAACGGACAGCTTTATCAGGTTCTTCTCACAGAATCCGGAAGTCTTGCATGCGGCCCTGTAGGCGACACGGGACTTAATCTTTCGGGCGCTGCGAATCCGGACGGTCAGTCATCCGCATCGCTCATATACGACTGGGAGAACAGCAGTTCGGCTAAAAAATATCTGTATGTGGCACATTATGCGGATAATGACGATTCTGCACTTCTCACTGTAATTGAAATAAACGACGAAGGCGCTAAGGCGATGGCGAGCGTGCCCTTCGGAGATAATGTATGGCCTGTTGTTTCACTGATAGATCCTTATGTTGAGGGAATACTTACCGAAAGTAATCCTGCCGACAAGTATGCGGCAAATGACAGGTTCGTTAAGAACACGGACGTTGTTCTGACTGTATCCGAGATGGAATCTGCCGCAGCTTCAGACGCTGTTTCTTCCGATGAGGATAAAGACGCGCAGACTGTGGGTTCACTCAACTCCATAGAGGTTTCCGGAACAAAGGACGAAGCAGGCAAAAAGCAGTACAACGTTATAGACAAAGAGAACAATACAGTAACGATAACTGTTCAGGCTGCCGATTCTACGAACGGTATGCTGAGCGTTAAGTACGATTCTAAGCTCTTCAAGCTTGTGAGCGTGACAGGCCTTACGGCATACAACGCTCATACAGAATCCGACGGAACTGTCGTATTTGATTATGCGGCTGCAAACGCTCTCAATCAGGACGTTGTTACATTGGTATTCAGCTACAACGAAGAAGATGAGATCTGGATCGACACAGTATTCACTGTTACAGTAACAGAGGACGGAAAGACTGTAGGCGCTGAGCCTTCTGTTGAGGAGATACCGGTCAAGGTAACACATGACCATAAGCTCAACAAGGTAGAAGGTGTTGAAGCGACATGCACGGAAGACGGACGCAAGGATTACTGGCAGTGCGAGCTCTGCAACAGGATATTTGCCGACGCTGAAGGCACGGAAGAGACAACACTTGATAAGCTCGTGATACCCGCAAAGGGACATAAGCTCAACAAGGTGGAAGCTGTTCAGGCAACATGCGAGACGGCAGGTGTTAAGGAGCACTGGGTATGCGAGAACTGCAACAAGATATTTGCCGACGATGCAGGCAATGAAGAGACAACACTCGATAAGCTTGCGGTACCCGCTACCGGACATCACTTCACTGAAAAAGTCGTAAGTGACGCTACGCTCAGAAGCCCTGCGGATCATCATGAAGCTGCTACTTACTTCTACACATGCGCTGACTGTGGCGCGATAAGCGACACGGAATGGTTCTATGACGGAGATAAGGTTCCGTACAGTGTTTCCGCAGACGGAGAAGATAAGTGGACAGAAAACGATGAGGCAGGAATCGTATTCGGAACAGACGGCGATTACGAATATCTTGAAGGTGTACAGGTTGACGGAAAGGATGTTCCGGAGAATGCTTACACCGTAGATAAAGACACAATGACCGTTACACTTTCGGCAGAATATCTCAAGGCTCTTGCCGAAGGCGAACATACTCTGACCGTCAGATACAGCGACGGAAGCGCAGAGGTTAAGTTCACTGTTGTTAAGAAGGCAGACGAACCTACACCCACACCTCCGTCCACACAGAATCCCGACAACCCGCCTACGGGTGAAGGACGTGTGAACAGTGCATGGCTCGCATTTGCCGGCACATGCGCTATGGCTGTAGGAGCTTTCGCGGTTATAGTTCTTGCAAAAAAGCGCAAGGAAAACGGCAGAGCTTGATAAAACGGCTTTGATCGTGCGATCATGACAGACAGCCGCGGGGCTTGAATGGCTCCGCGGCTGTTTTACAATAAAAAACATGCCGAATTAATTGCAAAATTGCGGATTCCGTAAATGTTTGTTATAATAGGAAACAGAAAAATGTTGCCGGAGGCTGTCATACAGTGAATGAAAAAAAAGACAATAAAAAAAAGATACCGATATTTGCTTATTATATAATCTTACTGGCCATAGTTCTCATCATATGCTACACGATGCTTCCCAAGCTCATGGAGCCGGAGGAGAAGGAGATATCTTTCAGTGAGTTCGTGACAATGATCAAAAACGACGAAGCCGATGAGGTGGAGGTAAACTCTACGCAGTATATACTTAAGCCTAAGGATTTTGACACGTCGAACATATACTATGTCACGGGAAATATAAATAATGATTTTCACGAAAGTACGTCCCTTTTAACACTGCTGGACGAGAAGGGTATCAAATACGATTCGCCGATAGTGAGCTCCAGCGTTTGGACTGACATATTCCTTGTATATATACTTCCCACGCTGCTCACGCTCGGACTCATAATAATACTCATGCGCTCTATGAGCAAGCGCATGGGAGGCGGCGTCATGTCATTCGGAAAGAATACGGCGAAGATATACGCCGAGAAATCGACAGGCAAGCTGTTTTCCGATGTGGCGGGGCAGGATGAGGCCAAGCAGAATCTTGTTGAAATAATAGACTTTCTGAATAACCCCGGAAAATACACCGCGATAGGCGCCAAGCTTCCGAAGGGCGCTCTGCTCGTGGGGCCTCCCGGAACGGGCAAGACGCTTCTTGCAAAGGCTGTGGCAGGTGAGGCAAAGGTGCCTTTCTTTTCACTGTCAGGCTCGGAATTCGTAGAAATGTTCGTGGGCATGGGCGCCGCGAGAGTGAGGGACCTGTTCAAGCAGGCCGTCGAGAATGCGCCGTGCATAGTCTTTATAGACGAGATAGATGCGATAGGCAAGAGCAGGGATAACAGTATAAGCTCTAATGACGAGCGCGAGCAGACACTGAATCAGCTGCTTGCCGAGATGGACGGCTTTGATTCTTCCAAGGGCGTAGTCATACTGGCGGCAACGAACAGACCCGAGGTGCTGGATAAGGCACTGCTAAGGCCCGGAAGATTTGACAGGAGGATAATAGTGGATCTGCCCGATCAGAAGGGGAGAGTCGACATTTTAAAGGTACATGCGCGCGATGTGCTCATGGAGCCCGATGTAGATTTTGAAGTGGTCGCAAGAGCCACACCGGGTGCTTCGGGCGCCGATCTTGAGAATATAATAAATGAATCCGCATTAAGGGCGGTAAGAGCGGGAAAACAGCGTGTGAGCCAACAGGAGCTTGACGAAGCGATAGAAGTGATAATTGCGGGCGAAGAGAAGAAGAACCGCGTTATGTCCGATGAGGAGAAGCGCATTGTGGCCTATCACGAAACGGGTCATGCGCTCGTGACCTCCCTGCTCACGCACACTGAGCCCGTTCATAAGATAACCATAATACCGAGAACCTCGGGAACACTCGGTTACGTTATGCATGTCGCCAAGAAGGAGAAGGTACTTCTTACAAAGAAAGAGATACTCGAAGAGATAACGATACTGACAGGCGGGCGCGCATCCGAGCAGATAGTTTTCGATTCCGTCACTACGGGCGCTTCCAACGATATCGAGCGCGCCACGGAAATGGCCAGAAATATGATAACGACATACGGTATGAGCGACAAGTTCGGATTCGTTAACTGGCAGAAGAAGAATAGCCTGTACCTCACTGACACAAAGACCATGAACTGCGCCGAGAGCACGTTTGCGGGAATAGACGAAGAGACAAAGGTCATAATATCGGGCTGCTATGCGGATGCCGTAAATATACTTAAAGAGCACAGAAATACGCTTGATAAGATAGCGTCCGTTCTGTATGACAGGGAAAATCTCACGGGCGAGGAATTCATAGAGCTGTTCAGAGAGTTGGAGCCCGATGTGACTATCAACAGGGCAGAAGGCGATGCGTGAGCACAGCTTGCATTTTACGGATAACGGACACGATATAACGCTGCTGCCTGCGGAGATCTCCGCAGGCAGCGCCGGGTTTATATGCGGACTTATGAACGATGAGGCCGTTATGAGAGCGCTGAATGAGGTGCCGACGGATATCGCGGTATGGGAAGCCGATATCGGCGGCGGAAATGAAAGCGGAGACGAGGCAAGCTTTATCATATGTGTCGGCGGCGAGCGCGCGGGATGGCTCTGCATACGGGATCTTATGTCATATACGCAGAGGGTCTATCTTAAGATGCTCGCGATACTTCCCGAGTTTCAGGGAAGAGGTATAGGTGCTGCGGCCATAGGAATTGTTACAGAAAGGCTCGCCCGGGAAGGGTATCTGTCTTTCGACCTTCATACAAATAAAGACAACACTGCCGCGCTTAAATGCTATAAGAAGTGCGGCTTTGAGATAATAGGCAGCGTCACGCAGAAAATGAGCGACGGTGCGCTCGTACCGAGGTACTTCATGCGGCGCACGACGTATCCTGATGCCGCCATATATATTGCCGGGAGGGATCGCCTTAAATGATCAAAAGGAATATTACCGCGCTGCTGTGGGATGTGGACGGCACATTGCTCGATTTTCTCGCCGCGGAAAAGTACGGCATGGAAAAATGCTGCCGTGATATAGGCGTGGAATTGAGCGCGAAAATGCTGGCGGAATACTCTGCCATAAACCGCTCTTGGTGGGAAAAGCACGAGCGCGGCGAGGCAACGCAGCAGGAGGTCTTTACAGGCAGGATGCGGGAATTCTTTACGCTCTGCGGCATAGATCATATCGACTATGACAGCTTTAACGCACATTATCAGCAGGCGCTCGGAGAAGCGGCATTTCCGCAGGATGATTCGATAAGGCTGTTTAAAGGGCTGTCGGGACACTTCAGGCAGTATATCGTCACGAACGGCAGCCGTGAGGCGCAGGAGGCGAAGCTGAAAAAGTGCGGATTTGACCGTATGGCAGACGGCGTGTTCATATCATCCGCCGTAGGCGCGCAGAAGCCTTCAAAGGCATTTTTCGATGCAGTGCGCGAAAAAACCGGCTATATACCCGGTGAAACGATGATAATAGGCGATTCGCTCACCAGCGATATGCAGGGAGGCAATAATGCGGGCCTCGTATGCTGCTGGTACAATCCCGGCAGAGTAAAGCTTTCCGAACAAGCCTCCGGGCGCAGTCTTCGCATCGATCATGAGATACATGATCTTTGGGAGCTGCTTCCCATCCTCGGCGCGGATCACATTTCATTCTGAGTTCGTTTTGATTTTATTCTGAGACGTCAAACGAAGGCGTTATGAGCACTGCGCGGCTCTCTCCGCCGCTGTTTGACACGTTCAGAAGCCCGCCCGTGACTTTTGCTCTCACGGATGAGTCCTGCATATCAATATGCAGCTCGCAGGGCTTGACCGACGTGACAAAAGGCGCGTGCCCGGCGAGCACTGCGAGGTCGCCGCTCTCGCCGCGAAGATACAGCCCCTCGGCCTGTGCGTCTAAAACATTCCCGTCGGGTGTAGTAACAGTCAGCTTAAAAGTGTTCATATGTCTTTGACCTTTGCGGTAACATCATCTATCGTACCCGCGAACAGAAAAGCGGATTCGGGCACACTGTCATGTTTACCCTCTATTATCTCCTTAAAGCCGCGCACTGTTTCAGAAAGCGGCACATACGTGCCGGGTATTCCCGTGAATTTTTCGGACACGTAAAACGGCTGCGAAAGGAAACGCTGTATCTTTCTCGCACGGGCTACGAGCAGCTTATCATCGTCCGAAAGCTCATCCATACCCATTATAGCTATTATATCCATGAGCTCCTTATATCTTTGGAGTATGCGCTGAACCTCTCTGGCGACGGAATAATGCTCCTCGCCCAGCACATCGGGGGACAGGATCCGGCTGGTGGATTCAAGAGGATCGACAGCCGGGTAAATACCCTGAGATGCTATGCTCCTCGAAAGCACCGTAGTGGCGTCAAGGTGCGCGAACGTAGTGGCAGGCGCCGGGTCCGTAAGGTCGTCCGCGGGCACATAAACGGCCTGCACGGATGTTATGGAGCCTTTTTTGGTAGAGGTTATGCGCTCCTGAAGAGCTCCCATCTCATTTGCCAGCGTGGGCTGGTACCCCACGGCGGAAGGCATACGGCCAAGGAGCGCCGAAACCTCGCTGCCCGCCTGCGTGAAACGGAAAATGTTATCTATGAACAAAAGCACGTCCTGTCCTTCATCGTCTCTGAAATATTCCGCCATAGTGAGCCCTGAAAGAGCTACGCGCATTCTCGCTCCCGGCGGCTCGTTCATCTGACCGTATACGAGAGCCGTGTTACTGAGGACTCCCGACTGTTTCATCTCGTTATACAGATCGTTGCCCTCGCGCGTGCGCTCTCCCACACCCGTAAATACCGAAAGACCGCCGTGCTGTTTGGCGATATTGTTGATGAGCTCCATTATAAGGACCGTTTTACCGACGCCGGCGCCTCCGAAAAGGCCTATCTTACCGCCCTTTGAATACGGACATATGAGATCGACCACCTTTATGCCCGTCTCGAGTATCTCCGTCTCGGAAGAAAGCTCGCTGTAATCGGGAGCCTGACGGTGTATGCTGCGGCGCTCCGCGCCCGCGGGCGCGGGCTTGTTGTCAACGGGATCGCCGAGCACATTGAATATCCTCCCCAGCGTATCTCTGCCCACGGGCACGCTTATGGGGCCTTTCGTATCCAGAACATGTGCGCCTCTTCTGAGGCCGTCCGTTGACGCCATTGCTATGCAGCGGGCCGTGTTGTCGCCTATGTGCTGCGCCACCTCCACAGTGAGCGTCCTGTCTTCTATGGGCACTGTGAGGGCCGTGTATATCGAAGGCAGCTCGCCTTCATTAAACTTAACATCTACGACAGGTCCCATGACCTGTGAAACAACGCCGTATGCTTTTTCAGACATAATAAACTATCCCCTTCCGCTTCCCGCGACTATTTCCGTTATCTCCTGAGTTATTGCGCCCTGCCTTGCCCTGTTGTATTCAAGCTGCAGAGAATCTATCATTTCCTTGGCGTTCCTCCCGGCGGAATTCATGGCCGCCCTTCGCGCCGCCACCTCGCAGGCAAAGCTTTCACGCACCGCAGCCGTGATCTCGCCCGCCACATAGAGGGGCACCGCGCTTTTGAGAACGCTCATTTCATCCGGCTCGAATATGATACCGCCGTTCATTTTACCGTTCCCGCCCATGTCCGCGGCTACGGGCAGCACCCATTTTACGCGCGCCTGCTGATTTACGGCTGAAATGTACTCCGTGCACACTATGCCGAGCCTTCCGTATTTACCGTTCGTGAAATCCTCGCACAGGCCTGCGGCCGTCTCCCGGGCGTCCTCCGCGGTAAAATGCTCCGAGGAGGGTCCCTGCAGCCGTTTCCCCACAGGTATTATCTCTATGTTATCCGCATTGTCCGCCTGTATTTCGCGCACAGTGCGCATCACATTCGCGTTGTAGCCTCCCGCCAGCCCTCTGTCTCCCACTATCACGATGAGGCGTATGATATCGGAGCCGTTTTGCTTCATATAAGGGCTTTTCGCGCATTCGCGGCTCAGCGCCAGAGTGCTCACGCACGAGCGCAGGGCGTCCAGATACTCGCGGCTCCTTAGCATAGCTTCATTTGCGCGTCTCATCTTGGATGAGGCGACGAGCTCCATTGCTTTTGTGAGATGAAGAGTCGAGTCGACGCTCCTTATGCGCGTTCTCAGACTTTTGGTATCGGCGCCCATTGCTTATACATCCGCCTCCTGATGCCGCGGCTGCACGGCCCGATCCATATCGGCAAGAGCCGCCTTGAGGGCGTCCGCGTCGCATTCGTCGAAAAAGCCCTGCTCAAACCTTGAAATGAGCTCCGGATATCTGCTCTCGAGCATATCATAAAGCTTTATTTCATAGTCGCGGACCTTCTGAACAGGTATCTTATCGAGATATCCGTTGATGACCGCATAAATGATCGCCACCTGACAGCCCACGCGAACGGGAGAATTGCGCCCCTGCTTGAGCACTTCGACTATGCGCTCTCCGAGAGCAAGGCGCGCCTTAGTGTCAGCGTCGAGATCGCTGCCGAACTGTGAAAATGACTGAAGCTCTCTGTACTGAGAGTATATGAGCTTAAGCTCTCCCGATACCTTTTTCATGGCCTTGAGCTGAGCCGAACCGCCCACGCGGCTCACGGATATGCCCGGATTTATGGCGGGCATTATGCCCGAGTGGAAAAGCTCTGTTTCAAGGAAAATCTGTCCGTCCGTTATCGATATCACATTGGTGGGTATATATGCCGACACGTCTCCGGCCTGCGTCTCGATTATGGGAAGCGCCGTTATGGATCCTCCGCCGTATTCCGGCGCCACGCAGGCAGCCCTTTCAAGCAGACGGGAATGAAGATAGAAAACGTCTCCCGGATAAGCCTCGCGTCCCGGCGGACGCCGTATGAGAAGAGACAGCGCGCGGTACGCGACGGCATGCTTGGAAAGATCGTCGTATATTATGAGTACGTCCTTGCCCTTTTCTCTGAAATATTCCGCCATGGCGCATCCGGAATAGGGCGCTATATACTGAAGCGGTGCGCTCTCTGAAGCAGATGCCGAAACGATAGTGGTATATTCCATGGCTCCGTTTGCCGCCAACTCCCTCGCTATCTGAGCGACAGAAGTGTTCTTCTGGCCTATGGCAACATAGATACAGTAAACATCGGTATTTTTCTGATTTATTATGGTATCGACGGCGAGCTCCGTTTTACCCGTCTGTCTGTCTCCTATTATGAGCTCCCTCTGACCGCGGCCGATGGGTATCATGCTGTCTATCGCCTTTATGCCCGTCTGAAGGGGCACGCAGACGCTCTGCCTTTCTATTATGCCGGGCGCCTCCGCCTCTATGGGCCTCGTAAATTCTGTGCTCACGGGCCCCTTGCCGTCTATTGGCGCCCCGAGAGCGTCCACAACGCGTCCGAGGAGGGCTTCTCCTACTGGCACAGAGAGCACGCGCCCCGTCCTTTTGACCGAGGTGCCTTCGCGTATGTCATTGTTGTTTGAAAGTATGGCCACGGACACAATGCTCTCTTCAAGATTCTGCGCCATTCCGAAGCTTCCGTCTTCAAATTCAAGGAGCTCGCTCGCCATGCAGTTCCTGAGTCCGTAAACTCTCGCGATGCCGTCTCCCACGAGCACGACGGTGCCCGTTTCCGACATTTCTATGCGCGAGTGATAATTCTTTATCTGTTCCTTTATCACATTGCTTATCTGTTCGGTTCTGTTATTCATACGTCTATGGCTTCCTTTGCGTTTTCAAGGCGGCTCCTGAGGGAACCGTCCAGTATTTTGCCGTCTATTTCGATCCTGATCCCGCCTATGAGCGTCTTGTCTGTGCTGCACTTAAGCTGTATGTCATCGGCATCTGCGATACCGTCTCCTGAGGAGCATACCTTTGCGAGCTTTTCTCTTAGTCTCATCTTCTCGTCGTCGGTAAGTGAAACGGCGCTCGTGACGTACGCTGTGGTGCGTCTTGTAAAACGGTCGAGAAGTTTCCCGTATTCACTTGCCGTTTCGTGAAATATATCCGCTTCTCCGCGTCCGCACATTATTGACAGGAGCGAGAGCGCGTATTCGTGTACTGCGCCGCCGAATGCTTCCCGTATGAGCCCGATACGCTCCGAGACAGGCACGGCGGGGGACATCAAAAGGGGCACGTATTCCGGCTCGGATCTGAAAACGTCCGATATCACATCCAGCGAGTTCTGTATCTCGTGCACACAGCCGTTTTCCTTAGCGAGTGAGAAAAGGGCGGAAGCGTATTCCTCAGCTGCCTTCGCCATTGCCGGTACCTACTTCGTCTATGAAAGAATCTATGAGCGCTTTGTGGTCGCTCTCGTTTATCTCGCGCTCCAGCAGCTTTTCGGAAAGGAGAACGGACACGCTCGCTATTTCATGTCTTATGTCCTTTTCGGCTTTCTCTTTTTCAAGCGCGGCATCGGCGCGAGCCTGCTTCACTATCGCATCCGCTTCGTCCTTGGCTCCGGATATTATGGAGGCCGCGCGCCTTTCGGCATTCGCTCCGGCGGTCTTTATGATATCGTCCGCTTCTTCGTCCGCGGCCGAAAGCTTATTCTCCCACTCGCTCTTCATTTCCATAGCGCTCTTTCTGTCATTTTCGGCGCTGCTGTACTGCCTGTCAAGCTCATCCTGTCTTTTTTTGAGGAGCTTCCTGACAGGCTTATACAGAAATTTCTTTAATATGAGAAAGAGTATGAGCAGGTTGCAGAGAGATATCAGTATCTGCCACAGATTGACCGATATGACCTCAAGGTTTTGCATTTCGTTTCACCCCGGTTTATCTTACAGCGTTCATCAATATGTCAACAAAACGCCCCGGCGCGAGGAATATGAGAAGTATTGCTATGACAAGTGCGTAAAGACCTGTCGTTTCGGCGACGGCGCATCCCATGAGCATAGTGGTCGTTACCTCGCTCTTGCTCTCAGGCTGGCGTCCTATCGCTTCGCATGCCTTGGCAACGGCGTTGCCTTCTCCTATACCGGGTCCTATTCCCGCTATCATGGCGCAGCCCGCGCCCAATGCGCAGCATCCCAAAATGATCCCTATTGCGAGTTCAAGCATTTTATCTTACCTCCGTTTTTGTTTTTATGTCTCTTTTTATAATCGTCGGCGGGGAAGGCCCCGGATACGTAAAGCATTGTGAGCATGGCGAAAATGAACGCCTGAAGGAGTCCGCTGAATATGTCGAAGTATATAGAAAGAACGGCGGGCAGACCTATCTGAAGAAACGGTATCTCACCGAGTATGCCGGGGAGATTCCCGAGGAGCATGGAAGACAGCCCCTGAAGCGCCGCGGCCACCAGCACGGATATGACGCTTCCCGAGAGTATGTTCCCGTAGTGCCTGAACGCCATGGATACGGGCGTCGCCACCTCGCTTATCACATTGAGAGGCGTCAGGAAGACCACGGGCTCCGTAAAGCTTTTGAGATAATGGAGAGGGCCGCATTTGAATTTGTAATATGTAATGAGTATGAATACGAGCAGCGCCCAGCCTCCCACGACGTTCATGTCCGATGTCGGGGGATAAAGGCCTATCAGAGTGAGCAGGCTTGAAAATCCGGAAAGCGCCATCACTGCCGCTATGAAGGGCGCAAAGCCCGAAAAATATTCTCCCATGTTGTCCTTAACGAGAGATTCCGTCTTTTCTATTATCCATTCGGCTATGTGCTGCCTCCTGGTGACCGCTTTTGTTTTTAATCCGTGTGTTATGTAAAGGCAGAGCCAGAAAACGGATATTATGACGAGCCATGAATTTACCTGCGATTCCGTTATGGGAAGATCCTGCAGGGGCATCCCGATCGTGAAAAATATGTGCGCGCCCGCTATCTCTATGCCTTCGCCTGCCGGCATCATGACGATCTTGAGCACGATACCTGCCGCGAGGGGGAGCAGCGTCAGTATGATGAGTAATATGTCGACTGCTTTAAAACGCCTGCTCATACGCTCTCATCCCTGTCTTTCTTTTTTCCGAAAAGGGGTCTGAACAGTATGGCTATCCTCGGAAAGAAAAGCGGCACCAGCACCGCGACCGTATTAAAATACGGAAGGAGTACGCCGACGCCGGCGACTGCGAAAATAAGGAGCATCCTGAGGGATTGGGATATTTTAAGATAACTTGCCGCCCGCTTCTTATCCATGAGCACCGCTTTCTGAACGGTGACGCCCATGAGCAGAAAATTCGCCGCGGCGGCAGCAGCGCCGAGAACGTTGCCTGTTAAGACGGTATGATCCCATTTTCCTATTATGAGGAAAACGGATTCGAGCAGCGCGCTGCACACTATCACCCATAAGGTGATATATAATGTTTCATAACGCACTGTCTTATCAAGCTTCATGTAACCCTCATCCCTCTTTATTTTGCTGCATAATGCGCACGGGACATATTTTACATGAAAAACGATTTATTTTCAATGTCAGAGCCGGACTATTTTTGCCGTGAAAAATCCCTCGTAGAGCTCGGAGGGTCTTATGAGGCATGTGCCCTCGAGCTTTGAAGGGAGCAGCGGCAGGGCCGACATGAGCGCGCTGTCTATCGGCACGAGCCGCGCTTTTGTGTCTGAGAGCACGCGGCTCACCACTCCTTCGTTTTCCTCCTCCAGCACGGAGCAGGTCGAGTACACTACAAAGCGGCCCGGCTTTATGAGCCTGAGCGCTTTCCTCAGCATGGCCTCCTGTGTTTTGACGGAGCGTGATACGAGCTCTTCCGTGAAATGAGTATTTACCTTATCACGGTAAAATTCCAATGTGCCGCTCCCGCTGCACGGGGCGTCGAGCAGTATCTTGTCAAATGAGAAAAGGGGATCGAGCTTTATTGCGTCCTGTTCGAGCACGGCAGTTCCGCGGGCGCCCTGACGGCGCAGGTTGAATCTGAGGCGCTCCGCGCGTATCCTGTTTTTCTCGCAGGCTGTTATCTGCGCTCTGCCTCCGGACAGGGCGGACATCTGAGTCGTTTTGCCTCCCGGGGCGGCGGCCATATCGAGCACGCATTCGCCCTCGCGGGGGTCGAGTACGAGAGGCGGTATCATAGATGACAGACTCTGCATGTATATTTCGCCTTTTTCGTACATATCGAGGGATCTCACGGCACTGCCGCCCGCTTCCGTGAGTATGAAGGCATCGCCGTACCATGCGGGTCTTGTGTAACGTATCCCGGCGCATTCAAGCTGCCGTGACACACTCTCCGCATCGGTTTTAAGAGTGTTCACGCGAAACGTAGTGAGGCGTTTCACGGAAAGTCCGCTGATTATCTGCTCCGAAAGCGCGCCGCCGTACCTGCGCTCGAGCATTTTATGAAAAAAGTCGGGTTCAGTTGTGTTGTCTGCCGTCAATCGTACACTCCTCCTATGGACGCCATGATAGCATTAACCCGTAAAATAATCAAGACGATCGAGTTTCTGCGCTATAAAAAGCTTGACAGTTTTGTACGATATGGTAACATTAGCATGTTAAAATATATCGGAAACAGTGAAGAAGTATGGGGCGTAATTCTAGGAGATCAGACAGAAATAAGAGCAGACTGCCTAAGAGGCGGCGTGCTCTCAATATCGTATGTATCGTGCTGATATTTGCGTCTTTATCGATCGTGTTCGCTGTGTTCGCGCTTTCCGGAGGATCGGGAGTACGGCCCGTGTCGGGGAGCGCCGGTTATTCCGGTCTGTACGCAGACGCGGGACGCAGGTCTCCCGGCCATACTCCGGCCGTGACACCGACTGCAAAGGTCACGCCTTCCGAGAGGGTGACGGCTGCCCCTTCCGCCACGCCTGCGGTGACTGTTACCCCCACTGCCGCGGCAGCGACCGCCACGCCTGCGCCTGCGACCTCCGAGCCGCCGCGCCCGACAGAGTCACGCACGCCTTCCGCATCGCCTCACAGTCCGGTCGAGGACAGCTTTTTTGACGGAGCCGTTTTCGTGGGAGACTCCGTGACGCTCAAGCTTCAGTATTATATGTCGAAGCAGAGGAGGAACGGTTCGACTCTTCTCGGAAACGCCCGGTTCCTCGCCGCCGGAAGCCTGGGGAGCGGAAATGCTCTCTGGCCTGTCAGCAATGAATCCGTACATCCGTCATATCAGGGCGTGAAGATGACGATACAGGACGGAGTGCAGAAGATAAAAGCGGACAAGGTGTACCTTATGCTGGGCATGAACGATATAGCGGTGTACGGTCTTGAAGGGTCGCTTGAGAATATGGACAGGCTCATAAATAAAATAATAGAAAAGAGTCCCGGCGTTTCCGTATATATCGAATCGGTGACGCCCATACTGCAAGGCAGAGAGAAATATTTTCTCAATAATGAGAATATAAGAAAATATAATTCCATGCTCTGCGATTTCTGCGGACGCAAAGACTATGTGTATCTGGATGTGGCTTCCGAATTTGAGGACGGGAACGGATATCTCATCACGGAATACTGCAGCGATCCGGAGGGCATGGGTATACATCTTACAGACAGAGCGTGTAATGTCTGGATAGAATATCTTTACACGCATTCGTGAATTAAAGACAAGCGGAGGCTGATTTATGAAAAAGATCTTAATACTGTTTATGCTGACGGCACTTATCATATGTGTCATATGTGTGCCTGCGGCGGGGTGCGGCAAGACCGAAAATACAAAGGCGCCCGAACCGGATACCGCAGATATATTGAAGGGCATGAGGGAACAGGTGTCTCTTCCCGAAATGATGGATCTTATAGACAGCGACCTTACTGACATATACGGCATAGACAGCGCGGATGTGGCCATGTTCTCGGGCTGCATACTCGGAGACGGATATTCTCCGGATGAGATAGTGCTCATCAAAGCGAGCAGCGAGGATGCGGCGCAGAGGATACGCCAGTCCCTCGACGCACGTCTCAAGAGTAAGATAAACGAGGCCAAGAGCTATAACCCGGACGCATATGCGCTGATGCAGAAGAGCAGGGTGAGCGTCAGGAACGTATATGTATCGATGATAGTATCTCCCGATCAGGACAGGCTCACTGAGATATACGACAGCTATTTCAATTAAAAAACAGGAGTAGATATAACTTGGTATTCTCAAGTTTGATTTTTATATTTTTATATCTTCCGGCAGTGCTCATGATATATTATGCACTGCCAAAACGTTTTCGTAACCTGTTCCTGTTTTTTGCGAATCTGGTATTTTACGCATGGGGAGAGCCCGTGCTGGTAGTCGTGATGCTCTTCTCGACCGTCGTCAACTATATATACGGCATCGTGATAGCAAGATACAGGGAAAAGGAGCGCGCCGCCAAGGCGATACTCGTAACATGTATCGCCGTGAACCTGCTCCTGCTCGGGTTTTTTAAATACGCCGGGTTCATAACGGGATTGATGAAGGATCTGTTCCCTTTTATGAGCGCGCTACCCGAGATAGACGTGCCTCTTCCCATAGGCATATCCTTCTATACATTCCAGATCATGTCGTATGTGATAGATGTTTACAGAAAAGAAACGCCCGCCCAGAAGAGCCTTGTCACATTCGGAACGTATGTGGCTCTTTTCCCGCAGCTCATAGCGGGCCCTATCGTGCGATACAGAGATGTGGCGGAGCAGCTTGACAGCAGGACGGAGAGCATGGAGCTCTTTACGCACGGAGTAAAGCTGTTCCTCGTGGGACTTGCAAAGAAGGTGCTCATAGCGAATCAGATGAGCGTGCTCTGGGAGACGCTCCTTAAATACCGCTCCGAGAACGGCATATTGGGCTCATGGGTCGGCATAACGGCATTTTCTTTTCAGATATATTTTGATTTCAGCGGCTACTCGGATATGGCGCGCGGGCTCGGCAATATGCTGGGCTTTGAATTCCTCGTCAATTTCGATCACCCTTATATTTCAAAGAGCATAACCGAATTCTGGCGGAGATGGCACATATCCCTCGGGACATGGTTCCGGGAATACGTATACATTCCTCTCGGGGGCAACAGGAAGGGCACTGCGCGCACTGTGCTCAACCTTCTTATCGTGTGGTTCCTGACGGGATTCTGGCACGGAGCGGGCCTCAATTTCATTCTGTGGGGGCTCTATTTCGGCGTGATACTGATAATAGAAAAATTTGTTCTTAAGAATTTTCTGGCAAAGCTTCCCAAAGCCGCGTCGCATATATATGCGCTCGTACTCATAATAATAGGCTGGGTGATATTTTACTTCGAGGATACGGGTGAAATATTTGAATATATAAGATATATGTTCAGCTTCTCCCACGGTATAATGGGCAAAGAGGCATTGACGCTCACGGTTTCGTATATACCGCTCATACTGATCGCGGCGGCAGCGTCCACGCCCCTTGCAAGCAGGCTGTATGTTCGTATAAAGGATATGCGCTTTACATGGCTTGCGGAGGCGGCGTGCGCGCTTTTGTGTCTGCTCCTGTGCACGGCGGCTCTCGTGAGCAGCAGTTACAATCCTTTTTTGTATTTCAGATTCTGAAGGAGGGCGGTGTGAATGAAAAAATTCAGGAAAGAATATGCGTGCGCGTTTGTATTCATAGCTTTTATAGGTATGATGCTCGTTCTTTTTGCCGTGCTGCCCGGTAAAACGTATCTGACAGACGAAAAGAGGAAACCCGCCGAAATGCCGTCTTTAACATGGAGATCTCTGAGGGACGGCACATTCGGCGACGACATGGACTCGTATATATCCGATAATTTTGCCGGAAGAAAGTTCTTCGTGGGTCTGAACGCATATTACGATTACATTTCCGGCCGCGGAGGCACTCTCGATATTTATAACGCAAAGGACGGCTATCTCATAAACGGGCCTGTAACGCCCGATACGGAAAGGCTGAGCAGGAATATTGATATCATAGACAGATTTGCGGAGCACATCGATTCCCGTGTGTATCTGTGCGTCGTGCCCTCTGCCGCTTATGTTATGGAGGACAGGCTCCCGTGCGTACACATGCCGTACCATGACGACGAGCTGTTAGACATCATAGAAGACGGACTTTCGGACAGCGTGACTTATGTGGATCTGGCCGGAAGCTTCAGGGAATACTCAGGTAACGAGCCCCTTTTCTACAGGACAGACCACCACTGGACCACATACGGGGCATATGAGGGTTATGTTGAAATATGCAAAAGCATGGGCATAGAGGCCGCTTCGCGGGAGGATTTTACCGTAAGCAGATATGAAGGATTTTACGGCACGACATACTCACAGAGCGGCTACTGGCTGACGGAACCCGATACTGTCGAAATATGGGAAAGAAATGCGGGAGCCGACGCGGGAGCAGACGGGAAAGGCTCCGGCGTGACCGTGTATATCGAGGAAAACGGCAAGGTAGTCAAGCAGAGGGACAGCCTGTATTTCACCGAGCATCTGTCCGAGCCGGACATGTATCCTGTCTTTGTTGACGGGAACCATCCGCTTGTGCGCATCATAAATGAAAATGCCCCGGAGGGAAGGCTCGTTGTCATTAAAGATTCGTTCGCGCACTGTCTCGTGCCCTTCCTTTCGGAGCATTACCGTGAGATAGACATGATAGATCTCAGATATTACAAGGGATCCTCCTCGGATATCGTAAACGGCGGATCGGGAGATAAGTGCGACGTGCTCTTTGTATACGGTCTTGACGATATAGTGAACGATTCGAATTTCCCGTGGCTGACGCGCGATATCATGCGCAGCGAGTGAAGACGCGGCTGCCCTCTATGCGCTTCATTTTATTTATTGCGCCGCGCGGCACTTCGTTTGATATAAAGAGAGAGAACTGTCTGCTGCTGAACGTGTCCAGGTGATTGAATATTTTTTCGTACACGCGGTTCATGACGTCATAATCTGTGTTTTTGACAAAATCAAGTACTAATACGCTGGTGAAGAAATCGTCGGATATGGTCTTGCGCACAAGATAGATATTATTCAGGCATTTTACGTCATCTATGCCGTTTATATATTCGAGTAAGCCTTCGAGCATGCCTTCGGGCAGGCTTTCGGAGGAAAGCGCGTCGCTCTTCTTAAGCTCCGACAGATGGCTGAATTTGTCCATTGATTCCTGAGCGAGCGCTATGGCGCGCTCCCTGTATACGTCAAGATCGCTCTGGCGTCCCGTTATGCAGCAGAACTCACCTATAGTCTCGAGCCCTTCGTCTATATAATTGCTGTTTTCCTTCATGGCCGCGTACACGCAGTCTATTCCGGAGGCATCGTAGGAGTGCAGAAGGCAGCAGCCCTTTATGAAATTTGCGTAGCTCGCCCCGGAGGGAGGGAGACTTTCCGCGGCTCTGCATGCGAGACCGTAGGCTTCTCTGTTCCTTCCGAGCTTCCTGAGGGCGATGATTATATCCGCATATTCATCCGCTATTACGGGCTCTCCCGCTTCCTTCCATGCGTCGACGCGCCGCTTAGGCTCAATATAGTGACTCTTTCTCGCGTCCTCATACGTTTGGGATACGTCACCGTAAAGAGTGCTGTCAAGGTGCGCGAGTATGCGGCGGCATTCCGTGCGGTATTCCTCCCGTGAAATGTTCTCATCGTATATGTATCTGTCATTGATACCCATATGATCGAGACGCATTTTAAGAGTGGGGTGAGATGCGTTCCTTGAGAGTATCTCCGCATCTGTCAGGCCGTCCCACATTTCCTTATTGTCGCGTATCGCATTTTTAAATGAAAGGAACTCTTTTTCAAGCCTGTTTTTATCCGGCTCCTCCCGTTCGTATATGCACGGTTCGTCTTTCACGCCGTGTTCCCAGAGAAAATAATCATAGTAATGCACTTTGATAAGAGCCGAAGCCGCGGCCTTTGCGTTCCCGTAACGCAGCATCGCGCCGTCAGCGAATGTCTCGCTCCTGATAGATGACGCATACTGATACAGTATGTAGTGAAATCCGTACAGATTGTCTGTGTAAATGAAAAAAAGTGACGGAAAATACGCGGCGTAATTCGGATTGTCCGTGTCTGACATCCAGGCCGCGAATTTTTCATCCTTTCTGGAGGCGTATGTAGATATTTTCATGTGGGCGAATTCATGGAGCAGTATGTTGTACATCTCCTCCTCGGAAAGTATGCACAGAAGGTATATGCCAAGCCGTACGGAATATATCTTACCGACGCGCCCTATTCCCGCGTTGCAGTCGGATGTGAACGTTATCCTGATCTCTCCGGGACATCCTACCGTTTTGGCGGCCTTTGCCGCAAGAGCGTACAGATTGGGATAATCCTTTGCTTTGATATATGTCTCGTCATCCTCGAAGATAAGCTCGGGAGGCGATGTGCGCAGGCGTGAAACGGCAGTGAATATGAGAAATGCGCCTATAAATACCAAAAGTACCTTTATATTGCTCCGGAAGAGCATGCCGGACGAGAAAGCGGCTCCGGCGCCGCATAAAAAAATGACTGCCGCACATATATCGGCGCATTTTCTTAATCTCGTTATATATGCCGGCTTCTCTTCCGATATCTTTTCGGCGGATTCTCTGTGCGACAGCACGTACCTTTGCATCTCTTCTGCCTTTTTGCGGCGGAATCCGTTTAAAAACCTTTTGGCGGATATTATGTTTACGATGAGTATGACGACAGGTACGGCGCAGCATGCGGCGAAAAAGCACCGCGCGTATGTCACGCTCCTGCCGGAAGCGGACATTACGGCAATGTTTCCGCATGTAAATAATGCTATCGTCAACAGTACGGAAAGTACTATGACAGCCAGATACCTGAATCTGACAAGCGTTTCGTATTTTGTTCTGCGCGCTGCTTTTTTCGTAGGTCTGTCATTCATAATCTTGTTTCCCCCTCAGACACAATAAAAACCATAACAGAACCGACTATGTTCTTATTATAATACGCGATTTTAAATAAGTCTATTATATTTATTTGTAATACGGGCATTTTTAATGGTATAATGACAGAGAATCAATAAATTGCCGCGCTTTCGGACAAATGCGCTGCGAAGAGGTGCTCTTTATGTTCGTTCTTATGACCGTTATACTGCTTATAACGGCAGTTGCCGGGATCGCGTATCTTGTGACAAGATTCCACCGCTTTAATATATTTCAAAGGCTGTCGGGACACGGACGTTTTATATCATGGTCGGCTGCGGCGGCGCCCGTTGTCGTGATAAATCTGCTCATAGGTTTTATGATAAACGTATATTCGGCGCTGGTGGTCACTCTGCACCTCATCGTGATATGGATGCTCTGCGACCTTGTCGCTCTTATAATAAGAAAGATAAGGAAAAAGCCCTTCAGATACAATTATCAGGGCGCAGCGGCGATGATCGTCACAGTCCTTTATATGTGCACGGGCTGGTACATGGCGCATCACGTTTTCAGGACGTATTACGCCGTGGATGCAGACGGCAGAACCGGCGGAGAGAACCTGCGCATCGTCATGATAGCCGACTCGCACATAGGTATAACTCTTGACGGAGATGATTTTGCGCGTCAGACGGAAAGAGTGCAGAAAGAAAGACCGGATATAGTTGTGATAACGGGCGACTTTGTTGACGACGACACAGAGGCCTCCGATATGACGGCGGCGTGCGCCGCACTCGGAAGGCTCGAAACTACGTACGGCGTTTATTTTGTATACGGAAATCACGACAACGGCTACTTCGGGTACAGAGATTTTACATCGGACCGGCTGAGAGACGAGCTCGAAAAGAACGGCGTCGTCATTCTGGAGGATGAAATATGCGATATAGGGGAGCATTACTGCCTCATAGGCAGGAAAGACAGATCATTTTCGGACAGAGCCGATATGTCGGAGCTCATGTCACGCGCAGACAGCTCAAAATACACGATAGTGCTCGATCATCAGCCTAACGATTACGATAACGAACAGGCGTCCGGCGCCGATATGGTACTTTCGGGGCATACGCACGGAGGGCATATTTTCCCCGTGGGGCTCATCGGTCTTGCGATAGGCGCAAATGACAAGGTATACGGTCATGAAAAGAGAGCCGATACGGATTTCATAGTCACGTCCGGAATATCGGGATGGGCCATACCGTTCAAGACCGGCACCGCGTCGGAATATGTCGTGATAGACATAGCGTGAGCGGCACAGACATTTTACGGAGGGGACTTTTAAAATGGAAAATATACTTAAGAAGATCGTAAATAACATGGAAAAAGCCATTATAGGCAAAAGAGAAGCCGTTGAGCTTACGGTAACGGCGCTTGCCGCGGGCGGACACGTGCTCATAGAAGATGTGCCCGGCGTCGGCAAGACAACTCTGGTCAAGGCACTGGCAAGATCCGTAAACGCTACATTCGGAAGGATACAGTGTACGCCCGACGTTCTGCCGTCGGATATAACGGGTTTTAATATGTATAACACTAAGACAGGCGACATGGAATACAGGGAAGGGCTCATATTCAGGAATGTCATTCTGTCGGATGAAATAAACAGAGCGTCGCCCAAAACACAGTCAAGCCTGCTGGAGGTCATGGAGGAGGAGCAGGTCACGGTAGACGGCAGGACAAGAAAGGTGCCGACTCCTTTTATGCTGCTCGCCACGGAGAATCCCGTTGAATTTGCTGGAACATTTCCTCTTCCCGAAGCGCAGATGGACAGGTTCATGTTTAAGATATCGATAGGATATCCCGACTATGATCACGAGCTGGACATGCTGAGCATTATGGCAGACGGCAACAAGGCGGACACTCTTTCTTATGTGGCGACCACGGATGAAGTGATCGCCGTTCAGAACGACGTCAGGAATATATTCGTGAGCGATGCGGTGCGGAGGTACGTGCTCGATATAATCACCGCCACGAGAAGCAGCGAATATGTGCTCATGGGATGCAGCCCGAGAGCGGGGCTCCAGCTTTTGAGAGCGGCTCAGGCGACCGCATTTTACGAAGACCGGGATTATGTGATACCGGATGACGTACGTAAGATGACTCCGTATGTGCTGCCTCACAGGATAATGCTCGGCACCGACGCCAAAGTGAAGGGCGTAACGAAGTACGGCATAATAGACAGCGCGGTGCGGTCGGCTGTCGTAACAGTAGAATGAATGTAGAATGACTGTATGAGTGTGAGATCGGTTATATATATGGCGGTAAACGCGGCCGCCGTCATATCTGCGATGTTTTTCGGATATCTGGTACTGTGGATATCCGCTGTGTTCATGACGGCCGTTTTGTTTGCGTCCGCCGCCATGATAATATGCTCCGCCTTATGTCTCAGATGCAGGATACTGCCCGAAAAATATATATATAACAAAAATGAAAAAGTTAATATCATACTGGAATGCAGGAACAGCTCGCCTTTTATATATCTTAAGACCGATATCAGGTATTCAAACGGCGTGAAATGCCGTGCTGCCGTTTTCCGCGGTACAAATACCTTTGCAAGTGAGTACAGCTTCAAGAGAAAGGGCTTTTATACGGTGGGCACCGGCAAGATCACCGTGCGCGATGTTTTCGGCATTTTCAGACATAAGATACGTGTGAGCGGGGAGCGGATATGTGTGCTGCCGCGCTCGGATGCCGAGGATGTCGTTAAAGCCGAAAAAGCGGGCGGCAGGACATATTCGGATGCGGTGAACAAGCCCGAGGGCGACCAAAATATGATATCTTATCTGCGGGGGTACCGTTACGGGGACACTCTCAACAGGATAAATTGGAAAGCGACTGCGGGCAAGAACAGCGTTATAGTAAATCAGTACGAGGATGAGCAGGATTTCAGAGTCCTTGTTTTCGCGGAATGTTCGGATGATCCGGACACTGACGACGCCGTATGCGATAAGGCTTATACATGTGTAAGAGACGTGCTTGAGAGAAAAGGCGCCGTGACGCTCATGCGCAGTGCTGATGAAGCGTCGCAGGACAGCTCCGAGACATCGGCTCCGGAGGAATACGGGGTATATCTGGCAAAGCATATCGGTAAGGTGCCCGGCAGGAGCACATGGACGGATGCGATAGACAGAACGATGAATACGGAAAGAGAAGGCTACGACAGCGCAGTGCTCTTTATAGCCGGCAGCGAGGATGAATACGTGACGGATCTTGTAAAATATCTCACAGGCATGGATATAAATGTTTCCGTACAGTACGTGACGGGAGGTGCCTCTGAGTGATAAAACGCTTCAGATCGAGATGGGTGCTCGTACTGACGTCATTGATACTGGCTTCGCTCCTGGCTCTTCCGTACATAGGGGACGCTCTCAACGTTCCGTACGGAGTTGTTCTGGCGGCTTCTGTCATCGCGGCTTTACTGGTCGAGCTCATATGTGCGAACCTTTACACGCTCCTCGCGGCGGGAATACTCGTTTATCTGCATATAGTGAGCACATTCGGGCTGCTGCCGTATACGCAGGACACCTCAAGGTATATAAACCGGTGCTTTTACTATGTGTACCTGAAGATCGTATACCCGTACCGGAGGCCGCCGATAAACAATTACGTATATATTTTTATAATAGTGCTCGTGGTATATCTGTCATTATACATCGTATATGTGCGCGCAAGATCCGTGCCTTTCAGTTTTATTACCGTTTTCGTATATACTTTGTGCGCTGAGCTCTTCGGATTCGGCAGCAGATACACGGTCATGGCGGGTATGATGGCGGGAGTGCTCTCTGTTCTGATGCTGTACTGTTTCAAATGGAAGCGCCTTGACGCGCCCGGCGGCAAACGCGTTTTACTTAGCTTCGCATTGCCTCTTGTGAGTGTCATATTGGCATTCACGGTGGCTCTCTCGTTTGTGCTGGGAGTGGCAGGCGCAAGAGGGATAAGCCGATTTTCCAACAATTTCTTTCCGAAGGTCTTACCGAACATTTTACACATGAGCGGCGGTTCGGAGGACGGTGGGTCTTCGCGCGATCTGAGCTATTTTGAAAATACCGGCGGCAGGATAGAAGGCAGCCTTGTTCTGGGAAATGAACCGCTGTTCAGCATATTTGTGCCCGATGAAAGACAGGGCGCTTTTCCGAAGGACGGGTGGTACTACCCGCAGCAGTACACTGTGCCGCGCACGATTTATCTCAGAGGGAACGCCTGCGACACTTTTGAAGATAATGCGTGGAAAAAAGAACGCGATGAAGCGCCTGTTTTAATGGATGATTATTTTAAGCGCAACGTGCTGCTCTGCCACGACGGAGACGAGTCTGTATACGACATGCTGAGACGCACGCAGGCATATAAAAGCCGCAGCGTGACTGTGACGTATGATAAAGACAGGACTGAAAAGCTTTACAATATGACCTGTACAGACGTGATAACGGTCCCTGATACGGAAGGCGATGTATACTGCGTCAATTCATCCGAAACATATTTTTCGTCGGAAGTGTACGAATATTCGATAGTAAGCCGATATTTAGACAGAAACAGCTCGGCCTTCAATCAATATATTGCACAGCGGGCGGATCTGTCCTCCGTAAACGGCGACGGTGAGTACAGCTTTCCCGATAATGTGAGCGATGTCCTTACATCGTATTATCTGACCGTGCCGAAAGGCGTATCGGAAAATGTCATAAAGCTCGCAAAGCTCGTTACGAAGGATATGCCGGGGGACTATATGAAGGCCGAGGCAATAGAGGGCTTTCTCAAATATAATTACGAGTATACGCTCACGCCCGGAGAAGTGCCCGCAAGGAGAAACTTTATAGATCATTTTCTGTTTGAAAACAGAAAGGGTTACTGTGCTCATTTCGCAACGGCGATGGTAGCCATGCTCAGGATAATTGGTATACCGGCGAGATATGTAACGGGCTTCCGCGTGGATGTACCGGCATTGGGAAGCTATTATGGTACTGTACGCGAATCTAATTCTCATGCCTGGGTCGAAGCATGGATACCGGAACTCGGATGGGTCACATTCGATCCCGTCAGCAGCCGGAATTTTACGGAGCAGACCGAAGATAACGGCGCGCATGAGGATGATCCTGCGCAGGATGTCACGCCTCCTCCTTCTCCAACGCCCTCGCCTACGCCTACTGTCACTCCAACGCCTCCGCCT
>CANQOI010000009.1 GCA_947625435.1 uncultured Clostridia bacterium
AAAAGGCGCGGTATAAGATTCAGCATAGGCACGAGACTCATGCTATGCTTCACGGCGGCGATATTTCTGCTCACGCTGCTGACGGGCTCCGTATTCACGGTGTTATACAAGAACTATACGGGCAATCTGTATGAAGACAACATGAAGAAAACGGCCAGGTCCATAGCATCGGTGCTGACGGGTATGATAGAGGACGGAGGAAGCTTCGTGGACGGGTATTTTCACGGATACGGCGGAAACGGCGGCGTAGTGGAGCTTGACAGCCGCCTGCTGCTGAGGTTCGCAAAGGAAATAACGGATGCGGATGTGTGGGTGATAGACTCGTCTCTCTATATAATATCAACGTCTCAGGACGGATCCGGTACGGGAGGCTGGGACTATGACAGCCTGCCCTCGGAGGCTCAGAAATTCATTGCGAGGATATTCAAGGATTCCGGCTACGAGGTGTACGGAGAGAGCTTCAGCGATATACTGGGCTCAAGAACGGTATCTGTGGGCATACCTATATATTCTCCGGGAGGCAGCGTGATAGGAGCCGTTATTTTACATACTCCGGCGAGCGGTATGACGCGTGAAACGAACAGCGGGCTTCTGATATTGCTGGCGAGCCTTATATTTTCACTGATAGTGGGAACGGTCCTTTCTGTCGTCATGTCGCATAATATAGCCAAGCCGCTCAAGCTCATAAACTTTACGGCGCTGAAGCTTTCGGAGGGGGATTATTCGGCCAAGACATATGTGCGCAGGAGCGATGAGATAGGAGAGCTTGCGAGCACGATGGACGCAATGGGAGCGAAGCTGCGCGCGGCGGAGCAGGAAAGCGAGAAGCTCCAGCAGATGCGCCGCGACTTTGTGGCAAACATATCGCATGAGCTTAGAACGCCCGTGACCGTCATAAGAGGCTCTCTTGAAGCGCTGTGCGACGGGGTGGTGGACGATCCGGAGCGCGTGGAGCAGTATCATAAGGAGCTTCTTTCGGAAAGCATTTATATGCAGAGGCTCGTAAATGACCTGCTGGATCTGTCGCGCCTTCAGAATCCCGATTTCAGCATGAACATATCCGATTTTAATCTTTATGACTGCGTGAGCGACGCTGTGAGGAGCGGAAGAAGGATAGCCGCGGATAAGGGCAGAAATATTGATTTTGTATATAACACGACGGCGTATGCGATAAAGGGCGATTACGACAGGGTGCGCCAGATGCTCCTCATAATCATAGACAATGCGGTTAAATTTACCGATGATCCCGCAAACAGCATACATGTGACAATGCACGACGCAGAGGTGTCTGTTGAGAACACGGGCCCGGGAATAAGTCCGGAAGAGCTGCCTCTCATATTCGAGCGCTTCCACAAGTCGCGCTCGGAGCAGAACAAGAACGGCACCGGGCTGGGGCTTGCGATAGCAAAGCAGATTGCGTCAAGGCACGGCGTAAAGGTATCTGTGAGCAGCGTGCAGGGTGGCTCCACCATATTCAGGTTCGTTTTTAGATAGGGCGCATTGATCTTTACCCGAAAGTCTCGGGCGCTTATAAGTATTATAAACCTCAGACGATACGGCCGTCCCCGATCCTTATAACTCTGTTATAATAACCGGAAACAGTTTCGTCATGAGTCACAACGATAACAGTCTTTGATTCCCGGTTAAGCTCCTTAAAAACCTCCATTATCTGCCTTGAACTCTCGCTGTCAAGTGCGCCCGACGGCTCGTCCGCCAGAATGATATCAGGTTCATTTACGATAGCCCGTGCGATCGCAACGCGCTGCTTTTGTCCTCCGGAAAGTAATTTAACGGGTTTTTTGTATTGCGTCTCCTGCAGACCTACATGCTTCAATGTTTCGGCAGCCTTCCGCTTCATCTTCCAAAATGAAGTTTTATTAAAGTACATGGGAAGCATTACATTAAACAGTGCAGACTCATTCTGCAGGAGACAGAAGTCCTGAAAAACAAATCCGATTCTGCCGTTTCTGATATTTGCAGATTCATGATCGCGCAATTTTGTAACATTTTCACCGGATAAAATATATTCTCCGCTGTCAAAGCCATCCAGAAGCCCTATAATATTAAGAAGTGTCGTTTTGCCCGAGCCCGATGCTCCCATGACGGAAAGCATTTCTCCGCGTTCGACCGTAAGAGAAACATTCTTCAACGCATGAAATCTGTCCTTTCCGATCGGATACGTCTTATTTATTTCATGTAACTCTATAATATTCATTGCTGTATCTCTCCTTATTTCAATTCCTGATTCTTGATCTGAATAAACGATCTTTTGTGATATGTTATTACAATTTCCAAGAATATGATCATGAGCACGAACACTGCCTGAACAAGGAGCAGGTATAAATTGTTCCATGAGAACATTATATCCTGCATGTACTCCGGCCTTCGTTCCGGAAAATACAGGCAGTAAAGAGTGATCGCGGCATTTATGACGGCTGCGAGTAATTCTGAAATGCCGATGCTGCTCAAAAATAAGAAATAACTTTTCTTTTTGCTCAGTCCGCATAAATAATATACAGAATATGTCTGCATATTTTTGTCGAGCATCAGTACTACCATGGAGATCGAAAATAAAAATGTGAGCACAAAGGTCATCAGCGGAAGCGGGATAGCGTCTTCAAGAAGTTTATTTGTTTTATATTCAGTATTGGCAATTATATCGTCATATGTACTGATTGAAAAACCGGATCGATTCATTTCCTCCAGCACTTCGCTCCGTTCGGACACTGCCGAACCGTCGGAGAAAAATATGAATCCTGTTCTGCTGTCATACATATCATTTTTCATAAGAAGCTTTTCCGTCTCCGGTGTTTTAACGACAAATATTGTATTTGTATATTCAGTCAGCATATCATAGCAGTCCATTTTGTTGCTGTATATATTAAAACCGGGCAGATATTCGGCTGCTTTATACCTGCCGGATATTACGGCCCGTATATTTACCGTCTGTTCGTCAGTTCTTATCTGCAGATCGATCTCATCTGTTACACTGCGGTCCGTAAAAACATCCGGCGACAAAAATATCTGTATATGACCGTCTTCGTCTATACCCGTATCACTGCCGTATCCGAGCAGCCGTTCATCCATGGCGATCACATTTACCTCTTCTTCACGGTCAATCACGGTTCCCATATATGACCGGCAAGATATATCTTCTACGCAGCTGTTTTGTGAAAGTTCAGACAACACTTCATGATATTTCGCCGTAAAATCATTACCTGCAGTCAGATTCTCTCCATACATATAATATACAGACCTGTCCACATCCGGAATGCTTTTATAACACCTGTCATATTGCATACATGTTCTGTATTTCCCGATGAGACTGAGCATACTGAACTGCGACAGAATAAAAACCGTAAAAAGCAGTAAACCCGATACTTTGGCGTCTTTATAAAATCTTATTATAAGAGATAAATTTTTCTTTAACATATCAAGCCCCCTTGTTATTATCCGATCATTCGCTCTGCTTAAGCTGTACAGTATATTGTTTAAATAAATAAGACAGCGCATACGGCGCCGACACAATAAGCGATGCCAAAACAGCCATGAAGATAACAGCCGCATAATCACTGAATATCATTCTGCAATCAGGAAGAGTTAATATTTTATGGAGACCGTCTCTTATAAAGAAATGTATCACTGACGCTATGCACATGGATGACAGGACCATAAAGCAGCGTTCCGCTATCAGGAGGAATAATATTTCCGCTTTATTCTCTCCCAATATTCCCAAAATGCTGTATATTCTTTTATTTTTTTCAGACATATACTGCGCAAAGAACAGGAAAAGAATAAAGATCAATAAAATGATTATAAAAAATGATATCGTCCAGTTCAGCAGATCATCTATCATGCTGTTCAGAGTCGGAGCAGGCCCCTGCACGATCAAAACATCATCATCGGCGTAGAAATAATCTTCAAGACCTTTTATTTCCTTCAGATCGAGTCTGTTCCGCACAACAAAATGCATGGTATTTACCGTAAGATTCCGATCCACGTACAAGCTGCACGGTATATAAGCGGTACTCGGTATGATCGTGTCCAACACCCCGACTACCGCGAACTCTCCGAGAGTTCCCAACGTTATCCTATCCCCCAACCTGCCTAAATCCGGTGATACGATCGCAACCTTTTCATTATTCTTGATCTCATCATCGGTAAAATACAGCCTTCCGTCCTTTTTTATATTTAAGATAACATCATGCTCCGGACTGAAAACGGAGTGAATGAGCAAGTCGGATCGACCGTCGTCCGTTTCTTCCGAGAGCCGCGTCTCTACCTCGAAATGTCTGCTGTTTTTTATAAGATCACTTTGTGAAAATCCGTCAAGATGATCGATAGGCATTTCCTGTTTAAAATTAACGGTATAGCGGCATTGTGTCAGTTCTTCACTTTTTCGCTGGGCTATATAAGGGAAAAACGCTCCGTATATGAATACTGTCAACAGACCCATGAGTATGTATGAAACGGAAAAAACAATAAAAATATTCTTATTGTTCACAAAATAATTTTTGATGATATGAAATAATAAAGATATCGTCTTCATAATATTCTCCGTTAATGAGTGCGCCGGGCTCTTTCTGATCTAATAATTTGATCGTTATTAAATTGTCGTTGACGATATCAGCATATTATATTATTCTCGCTATGTCAACATATTATTTTTATTTTTGGAATATATTTTAATATAAATTAAAATATTTGTATTTCAGTCTTAAATATGATATTGTTACACGGTCATTTCACATAGGGCGGCGGTATTTTTGTTCGACAGACAATGGGTTTTCAATAAGACTGAACATAGGGAATATGCGGGCGCGCCCTCGTTCATAGATGAGATATATCACAGGCGCGGCATAGACCCTGAGAAAAGCGACGACATATCGCAGCTTTCAGATCCTTTTATGCTGCCCGATATGGACAGAGCCGTTGAGAGACTGCTCACTGCCGTAGAGGAAGGCGAGAGGATAGCGGTCTTCGGAGATTACGATGCCGACGGCGTGACCGCATCGGCGGCGCTTTGGCATTTTATAGTAAATATGTTAGGCGCCGATGCGTTGTGCTATATTCCCGACAGGATATCGGAGGGCTACGGAATGTCGTGCTCCGCGGTGCAGAAGCTCGCGGAGCAGTCCGTCTCGCTCATAATAACTGTGGATAACGGTATAACGGCATTTAAGGAAGCGGAATACGCCGCATCCCTCGGCATGGACGTGGTCATTACCGACCATCACAGATGCGATGATAAAGTGCCGCATTGTGCCGCAGCGGTAGATCCCTGCCTTCTACATGATAAAGCCGCGCCTCTTCGCGATCTGTGCGGCGCGGGCGTCGCTTTTGCCCTCATATCGGCGACCGCTTCTCAGATAGGCCTCGGAGACGAAATATACAGATACGTGCCCATAGTGATGATAGGGACGCTGGGAGACGCAGTGCCGCTTACGGGAGACAACAGGATAATAGTCAAATATGGCCTGAAGAATATATTCAGATACGGCTGGACCGGGATCGAAAGACTCATTTCAGACATAAACGGCGCAAGGCAGAAAGCGGGCCCGGGCGGTAAAGAGATCACCGCCTCATACATAACGTTCAATGTAGTGCCCAAACTGAATGCGGCGGGAAGGCTGGGAAATGCCGCCCGGGCATACGAGCTTTTGATATCCGAGGACGAAGAAACTGCCGCGCGGCTTTCGGCGGAGCTGATAAACGAAAATACGAAAAGGCAGACAATGGAAGCCGAAATAACGGACAAGGCCGTGTCGCCGGAAAATATGCTCACAAGCGAAAATGACAGCGTGGCGGTCTCGCTGGGAGACGGATGGCACCACGGCGTTATAGGGATAGTGGCCGCAAAGCTCACGGAAAAATTCGGGAAGCCTTCCGTTGTGCTCGTAAAGGAGGAAAACGGGCTCGCGCGGGGCTCGGCAAGGTCCGTCAAGGGCTTCGACATATATAAGGCCCTTTCGGGCTGCCCTGAGCTCATGGAGCGCTTCGGCGGACATGAAATGGCCGCGGGAATGACTATAAAGCAGGAAAATATTCCGGAGCTCATAAAGAGGCTGAATCGGTTTGCGGCAGAGAGCAGAACATACATATCGGAGCCGCCCAATACGGAGATAGATGCGGTCATTTTACCGGAGGAGATAACACCCGAAACATGCGAGGCGCTCTCAACGCTCGAGCCCTACGGAAACGGCAACCCGCCGCCCGTGCTCTGCGTGAGAGGACTTCGCGCGGAGTCGTGCTCGAAGGTAGGCGACGGGGGAAAGCATCTTAAAATACTTTTCAGCGCCCGCACATCAGGCGGCAGGAGCATCACGTTGAACGGGATAGCGTTCTCACAGGGGGCGTGTGAGAATATAGTAAAGAGCATGGACGGACCTTGCAGCGTCATATGCAGACCCGAAATAAATGTGTGGCAGGGCAGAACGTCGGTATCGCTCATAATATCCGATATTTACGACGGGGACTACAATATTGATAACGGTTTTGAATGTGTGTATAATAGAGATTATGTCACTGACGCCGGATTCGCGCTTGAACGCGGCACTCTTGCGGTGATGTATAAGCAGCTGCAGAGCATGGGAGACAGCTTCAGATTCAGCGATCTGTATATAATGCGCTCCGACATGCATAGAGCCGGAACTGCGTGCACATGGTATCAGATAAGAAACGGACTCGGTGTTTTCACGGAGCTGGGCCTTATAAAAAGGACAGACAAACAGAATTATGCAATACTCAAGCCCGCGGGGAAGGCCGACCTGATGTCATCGGAAATATACCGCGGCACGCAGATCATAAGGTGATTTTCAGATGGAATATTCCGAACAATTTCAAAAGCTGACAGCTTCGCTCAAGGCACGCAACCCGGACACGGATACGAGCCTGCTTGAGAAGGCATATGCGCTCGCAAACGAAAAGCACAACGGTCAGAAGCGCAAATCGGGAGAGCCTTTTATAATACACCCCGTGGCGGTCGCTTCCATGCTCGCGGACATGGACATGGATATGCCCTCGGTGATAGCCGGAATGCTCCACGATGTGGTGGAGGACACCGATGTCACTATAGACGAGATACGCGAGCAGTTCGGAACGGAGATAGCATATCTCGTGGACGGCGTCACAAAGCTCAAAAGGCTGCCCACATCCACAAAGGAAGAGCTTCAGAACGAGAATCTGCGTAAAATGTTCCTGTCTATGGCGTCGGATATACGCGTGATAGTCATAAAGCTCGTGGACAGACTCCACAATATGCGCACGCTGCAGTATGTAAATACGGATTCACAGATAACGAAAGCGAGAGAAACGCTTGAGATATACACGCCTCTTGCTCACAGGCTCGGAATGACCAAGATAAAATGGGAGCTTGAGGATCTCTGCTTCAAGTATCTCGAGCCGGAGGCTTACAGCAGCCTCGTAACCCAGATATCTCAGAGGCGCGACCAGCAGGAGGCATATATCGCCAAGGTGCTGGAGGCCATAAAGGTGAGACTTGACGAGGCGGGGATAAAGGCGTTCCTTGACGGGAGACCGAAGCACCTGTACAGCATACACAAGAAGATGATAGTCCAGAACAAGACTCTCAATCAGATATATGATCTTCTGGCGATACGCGTCATAGTGGACACCGTGCAGGAGTGTTACACAGTGCTCGGTATAATACATGAAATGTACACGCCCATGCCGGGACGTTTCAAGGATTATATAGCGATGCCCAAGCCCAATATGTATCAGTCGCTCCATACGACTCTGATAGGCCCCGACGGCAAGCCCTTCGAGGCACAGATACGCACATGGGAAATGCATAAAACGGCCGAGATAGGCATTGCCGCGCATTGGAAATATAAAGAGGGCGACAAGAACGGCAGGGGCTCCGATTACGACGGCAAGCTTGAATGGGTGAGAAATCTCCTTGACAATCAGAAGGAGGTAGAGGACCCGGACGATTTTGTGGAGACATTCAAGATGGATCTTTTCACCGACGAGGTATTTGTATTCACGCCGAAGGGCGATGTCAAATGTCTCCCCAAGGGCTCCACGCCCATAGATTTTGCATATGCGATACACAGCGCCGTGGGCAACAGGATGATAGGCGCCAAGGTGAACGGCGAGATAAAGCCTCTCAATTACAGACTGAGGACGGGTGATTTCGTTGAGATAATAACATCTCAGTCGAATCACGGCCCCAGCCGCGACTGGCTCAATATAGTAAAAAGCTCCGAAGCCAAGAGCAAGATACGCCAGTGGTTCAAAAAGGAGTGCCGCGATGAGAACATAGAGCGCGGCAAGGATATCATAGAGCGCGAGCTCAAAAAGCACGGTTACAAGCACGATCAGCTCATGAAGCCCGAGTGGCTGGAGCCCATACTCAAAAAATACAAATTCTCGTCGTACGACGATCTTCTCAATGTGATAGGCTTCGGTGAAATAAGCGCGCAGAAGATAATAAACATTTTACGCGACGAATACAACAGATCGCAGGCGGCGATGCAGTCCGGCAAGGACGACCTGCTGTCGAAGCTCGATGTGCAGAAGAATGCAAAGAAGGACAGACCGAAGCAGCACGCGTCGGACAACGGAATAATAGTAAAGGGAATAGAAAACTGCCTTGTGCGTCTTTCGAGATGCTGCAATCCCGTGCCGGGAGATTCCATAGTGGGATATATAACAAAGGGCAGAGGCGTATCGGTGCACAGGACGGACTGCCCTAACGTGATAGCCATGAATGAGGAAGAAAACCGCATAATAGACGTAAGATGGGCGGATACGGTGAGAAGCTCGTACATCGTTGACATCTCGATAAAGGCGGTGGGCAATACGAATCTGCTGCTCCAGATAGCAAAGCTGATAGCGGAATCGAAGCTTCCCATGAAGGCCATAAACGCGCGCACTACAAGAGACAATTATGAGCTCATCGATCTCACGATAGAGATAACGGACAGGAGCGACCTCGACAAGCTCGTAAAGAAGATAAAGGCCATGGACAATGTGGAAGAAGTAAGCAGGACGGTAAAATAAATGTTATATTCAAAAAGATTCACAGAAGGAATACTGGGCTCGAACACATATCTCGTATGGGACGACGCATCGAAGGAGGCGGCCGTGATAGACGTGGGCAACAGACCCGCTCTCATGTCGGATATCATTTCGGAGAATGATCTGAAAGTAAAATATATCATACTCACTCACGCGCATTTTGACCATATATATTATTTTCCCGAGTACAGGGAAGCCTTTAAGGATGCCGTATCTGTGCTGCACGTGAGCGACAACGGCACAATGGGAAACCCGCGCCTCAATGCTTCCGTTCTTTTCGGCTCTGAGCGCGTGTTTGACAGTGCGGACATGACGGTAAACGACGGCGATGTGTTATATCTCGGCAAAGAGGAGCTCAGAATTATATCAACGCCGGGACATACGTCGGGCAGCATATGCATACTTGCAGGCAAAATGCTCTTTTCCGGCGACACGCTCTTCTATGACGGATTCGGCCGCACCGATCTCGGAGACGGCAGCACACAGAGCATGGCAGCATCCATAGAGAAGCTGTACGCCATGGACGGCGATATCACGGTATATCCGGGGCACGGAACAAAGACAACGATAGACAGAGAGAGAAGGAACAATCCTTATATGGATTTCTGACGCCTGAGCAGGGCGTTTGCGGTACGGGAGAATGAATGAAGAAGAAAGTAAGATCTATATGGGTTTTCCCGGAGACGAGCCGCCGTTTTACGCGTATGAGGCAGTACAGATATTCGGCGACTGCGGAGCGTTCCCCGAATTTGTGCCGCATTCCCGGGACGGCATATGGCTTTCAAAGAACGGAAAACGTATATGCGTGCCGGATTTTACCGAAAATGACCCGGGCGTGAGACAAAAACTGATAAAAAGAGAGATATATGTGATAATGAGCTCTCTTACGGGATATGTGTCTCCGTGGGGGTGCATGACGGGCGTGCGCCCCGCCAAAATAGTAAACGGCCTTATAAAAAGCGGCATGTCGGGAAGAGAAGCCGTGCGCGAGCTGGAGACATTTTACCTTGTGTCGCACGATAAGGCGTGCCTCGCGCTTGAAACGGCGCAAAACCAGGAAAGATTCCTCAATGAGCAGCACATGTGCCCCGAAAATACGGCGATATACATAGACATACCCTTTTGCCCCACCAGGTGCCTTTACTGCTCCTTTACGTCGCACCCGATAGAAAAGTACAAAAAACGCGTGGGCGAATATCTCACGCTTCTTGAAAATGAGATGAGGCGCGTCATACCTTTGGCCGTATCGAAAGGGTACCGCCCCGAGAGCCTCTACATAGGAGGGGGCACGCCCACCTCGCTTTCCGAAGATGATTTCGCGCATTTTATGGATTTCGTGACCGACATTATAGACGTTCCTTCGCTCAAAGAATTTTCTCTCGAAGCGGGCAGGCCCGACAGCATAACGGATCGCAAGCTGAAACGCGCGCTTGACGCCGGAGTCACGCGCATTAGCATAAATCCCCAGACGATGAACGACAGGACTCTCGAGATGATAGGCAGGAAGCACACTGCGGCGGACACGGAAAGGGCATTTTACGCGGCCCGGAGCGCCGGCTTTACGAACATAAACACGGACATAATAGCGGGGCTTCCCGGAGAGGATACGCCCGATTTTGAAAGGACTCTCTCTCTGATAAGAGATATGCGGCCGGATTCGATGACGGTGCATACTCTCAGCGTGAAACGTGCCGCCGACCTCAGGCGCGATCCCAGAGCGTCGTCTCTCCGTCACGATATAACCGGTAAAATGCTCTCTCTCGCATACGACGCCGCAAAAGAAATGGACATGAGACCGTTTTACATGTACAGACAGAAAAACATGCTGGGAAATCTTGAAAATGTGTCTTACTGCCGCGCCGGCTGCGAGAGTCCGTATAACATACACATTATGGAGGAGGACCAGACGGTGCTCGCCTTCGGAGCGGGAGGAGTGAGCAAGTTCTGCAGCTTTGCGGAAGGAGACGGCGGGATCGGGAGGACAATAAAGCGCTCATTCAATGTAAAAGGCGTGGAGGACTACATGGCCCGATCGGAGGAAATGGCGGAGCGCAAGATCGCAATGCTCGGGTGAGCTTGCGTGATATAATAACACGCGAAAGAGGGTGGCGTTATGAGTAAAATAATAGTTCTGGACGAGCTTACCGCGTCGCAGATAGCTGCGGGAGAGGTGATAGAAAGGCCCGCGTCCGTAGTAAAGGAGCTGGTCGAAAATTCAATAGATGCCGGCGCGACTTCCGTTTCCGTTGAGATACGTGCGGGAGGCATAAAATACATACGGGTGACAGACAACGGCTGCGGCTTTGAGGCTGATGATGCCGTTATCGCATTTGACAAGCACGCCACGAGTAAAATACGCTGCGGCGGGGATCTTGAGAACATAACCACTCTCGGATTCAGGGGAGAGGCGCTGGCCAGCATCGCTGCCGTTTCGGACGTGGAGCTGCTGAGTAAGACGAAGGAAGCCGAAACGGGCGTTTATGTGCATATAAGGGGCTGCGACGTCATTGAAACGGGCGAGAGAGGCGCGGCAAACGGAAGCGTGATAACAGTAAGGGATATTTTTTACAATACTCCGGCAAGATATAAATTCCTTAAGAAGGACGGCACGGAGGCGTCGTACGCGGCGGATATACTGCAAAAGCTGGCCATAGCGAATCCGGGCATATCTTTCAGGCTCACGTCAAACGGATCGGATGTTTTCAGAACGCCGGGCGACGGGGATCTCAGGACAGTTATATTCAGCATATTCGGCAGATCCGTGGCGGGCTCTGTGCTCCCCGTAAAATATGAGCTTGACGGCTGCCGCATCACGGGCCTTGCCGGTGTGCGCGACGCCGTTTTTTCCAACAGGAGCAGGCAACTTTTATATGTTAACGGCAGATGCGTAAGGTCAAAGGCCGTAACATCGGCCATTGACGAGGCTTACAAGACGGTCACCATGAAAAACAAGTTCCCGTTTGTCGTGCTGATGCTCGAGCTGCCCGTGTCAAGGGTGGATGTCAATGTGCATCCGACAAAGGCCGAGGTGCGTTTTTCGGACGAGAGCGGCGTATGCAGGCTCGTATACAACGGACTTAAAAATGCTTTGCTGTACGACAACAGGGAAGACAGACAGGCGCCGATCTCTTCGCCCGCGAGGGAAACTGCGCCCGCGCCGATATCCGAGACGGCGCGGAAACCTGCACCCGCGCCCGTGCCGGCAGCTGCGGCGACCGATGAATCGGCGCGGAAACCTGCACCCGCGGCGGCGACCGCGCCTATCCCGGTGCCGATCCCCGCCATGCCTATCCCCATGCCGACGCCCGCGGCGGCGCATGCGTCTGTATTTGACACGGCGCATGAAGACCACAACCTGCCCGAGATCCGGTCGGCAGAGAGCGATGCGTGCGAGGATGAGCCCGGAAAGCCCGTTCTTTACAATTCTTCGAGCGTGTATACAGACAGTGAGATAATAGGCCAGATATTTGACACATATATCATTTTACAGTACGGGAATGAAATGGTTCTCATAGATCAGCACGCGGCGCACGAACGCATAAAGTACGAGGAGATAAAAGAGCTTATTGAAAGCCCGTGCGAGGCCGTTTCACCGATGCTCGTACCCATAACAATGGAGCTCACACCGTCCGAATATATTGCATTCAACAACAACATTGAATTCTTCAGGAGCATGGGCTTTGAAACAGACTGCTTCGGCGGAAATGCGATAATAATAAGGGCCGTACCGGCCGTGCTCGCAGGCAGCTGCATAGAGGACGTGATACTTTCGGGGCTGCGCGGCAAAAAATCCACCGGATATACGGACGAAGAAATATATACGATGGCGTGCAAAGCGGCGGTGAAAGCAAATAAACGCCTGTCGCGCGCGGAAATCGAGGAGCTTCTCAAAAAACTGGCAAAGCTTGAAAATTCCGGCACGTGTCCTCACGGCAGACCCATAACTGTCAGCATTACGGAACACGAGCTTGAAAGAAGGTTTAAAAGATGCCTGTGAAAGCTCTCGTCATAACGGGCCCCACAGCTTCCGGCAAGACGTCGGCGTCCATAGAGCTTGCTCTTAAATACGGCGGTGAGATAATATCCGCCGATTCAATGCAGATATACAGATATATGGATATAGGCACCGCGAAGCCTTCTCCCGCCGAAAGAAAGGGCGTACCGCACTACATGCTGGATGTCGCGGATCCGTGGGAGGATTACAGCGTGGCAAAATATGCCAAAGAAGCACGAAAGTGCATTAAAGACGTCGCCCTTCGCGGAAAGCTTCCCATAATAACGGGAGGAACGGGGCTGTATATAAACGCGCTTGTCGAGAACATAGATTACGACACGGCCCCCGACGTTCCATCGGAGTATATAGATGAGCTCACTGAATATGCGCATAAAAACGGCGCGGAAGCGCTGCACGGGATTTTACGGAGGGAGGATCCCGAGGCCGCGGAGCAGATACATTTTAACAATATAAAGAGAACGGCGCGCGCGATAGGCATGAAGCGCGTTACGGGAATGACTCTCGCGCAGAGGAACAGCGCGTCCAAAGCATCGCCCGCGGATATTGAGTGCGACGTGTATGCGATAGAAACGGACAGAGACGTTCTGTATGACAGGATAAACAAAAGAGTCGATGAAATGTTTGAGGCGGGCCTTGAGGATGAGGTGAGGCGCGTTATAAAATTGTGTGAAAACGCGTATACTGCATACGGAGACCGTCCGCGCTCGAAGACCGCGCTTCAGGCGATAGGCTATAAAGAGATGATAGCATATTTTAACGGTGAATACGGTTACGATACCGCTAAGGAACGCATCAAACAGTACAGCCGGAATTACGCAAAGAGGCAGATAACATGGTTCAGAAAGCCGGATTGGGTAAAATGGATCAGATTGGATGAGCTTCGATGCATAATGAATCCGCAAGGATAACACTCGCCGCCGAACTTTATATAACAGTATTTGCGGCCGCTGCTTCGGCGGCGGCATATGCGGCGCTCAGTATTTTCGGCACGCGCGGCACCGTATGTATCACGGCATCGGCGGCCGTTTTTTTTGTCATAACGGCGGTATCTCTTGTGTACGCGCCCCTTTTCGGACGCTCTGTAAAGCACAGCCTGAACGGCCGCATACTGAGCGTGAGCTACGGAGTGCTCGTAAAATACAGCGTGAGCATAGATTTCACCCGCGTTGTTTATATAACAAGGATAAGAGGCCCGTTTGAAAAGATAACGGGGGCTTCCGTACTTGAGTTCAGCTTCCCGGGAGGATGCGTATTTATGCCCGTAGGGAGCGACTCCGCCGCAGAGGGCTATATAAGCAGATGGAAACAACGCACCCTGTGACGGTGATCCGGAAGATATACAAAAAGGCCGCGCTCCTTCTCATACCCGCAGTGCGCGGCGCATATCACATGATATCGGACGGTACGTACGGCTTCTCAGATTGGATGAGCGGCGTGTGGCTTGATGCGGCAGTGCTCGCCGCGGCGGTGATATTTTCAATTCTGAACTGGAGATCGGTGAAATACAGCGTAAGCCCCGGGAGGATCATACTTAAAAAGGGCGTGCTCTTCAAAAGCGAGAGGATACTTCCCGAAAAGCGCATCACATCCGTGACATGCCACAGGCCGCTGCTCTTCGGAATGCTCGGAGCCGAGTCTGTTTACGCGGACACGGAAGGCGGCAGTACGAAGCGCTCCGATATGAGCATAATAATAAGATCGTCACGCACGCGTGATTTCTATACGTCACCGCGCTCGGGCAAAACATACCGCCCGCGCGTGCACGAGGTGCTGCTCCTGTCCCTGTGCGTGACAGATACGCCGGCAAGCGCCGTCTACGCTTTCATTTTAATGAACCGCGCCGGTAAGATACTCGGACGCGACATAATAACGGAATTCATAAGTCTTGCGGCCGGAGCGGCCCGGTATGCCGCGGCTGTCGTTCTTGCCGTCGAGATTTTGGGAATATTGAGAAATTTTCTGTATTTCAGCAGGTTCTCCGTCACGAGATACGGGGATTCGCTTTATTTTGAGAACGGATTTTTTTCGAAGACACGCAGTATGTGTAAGACGGGTGCCGTGAATTATATAGACAGGCGGCAGAATCTTGCGTCGGCTGTCCTCGGCCTCGGCATGGTGTTCATACAGTGCACCGGTTACGGCAAGGCGAGGAAGAAGGAGGCGCTCCTCGTGCCCGCCGCCGCGGAGCGCTCGGCGGAGGCGTGTATCAAAATGCTGCTGCCGGAATTCTGCGGGCGCACTGAAAACTGCGGCGCAAAAGCCGGCGCGCACTGCCTCAGACCCGCCGCAGTATCGTTCCTGCGGTACGTAAGGACGCCTGTCGCTCTATGCGTGCCCGTTATCATCGCATGTATATCCGTACCGCACTTCGCGGAGGTCATACTGCTCATTCTCACGCCGCCTCTTGCCCTTTTGGCCGCGGTCCGCGCAACGGCATTCAGAAGGGCGGGCATTTTCTCCGAAGGCTGCGAAATAAGCGAAAAAACAGAAGGCTGTGAAAAAACAGAAGCCCGTATAAAAAGCAAAGACGTCATGTTGACGCTTTGCTATTACAAGGGCTTCAGTATACACACGGTATCATTCCGTGCTTCAAAGATATCTCACGTAAAGATAAAACAGAATATCATGTCCCGGAACAAAAATATATACGACGTCACTGTTTACACATGCGGCGAGGGAGGACACAGGCACACCGTGCGGGGTCTCGACATCGACCGTGAAGACCCGCAAGCATATATCACTTCTTTTCCTTTTTTGCAGGGAGTGTTTTTTTGAGCTGTGAGTAGCTTTCGCCGGGAAACTCAAAATAAATGTGGTTGTTCTCGTCCTGAAGCTCGACTATCACCGCATCGCCGCGTATCTTGCCTCCGGAGGTGTTTATGCCCGGGTATTTTGAATACTCGCCGAATGAGACTATGTCGTCTTCGGAGCATACTATCTCGCCCCGGGGCTTGTTCCAGTCGGAATCAAAGAATACGTAAGAGCCGTTCTCTTCCTTAAAATACAGTCTCCTTCTCGGCTGATCGAAACGCGGCCCGCATACGTTCATGAGCCTGCACATGATGCACGAAGGATTGTTTATGCGCGCCAGCTCCTCGGATATTTCACGTATCGCGCTGTTGTTCACCTGATCGTTCTGCTTTCCTATTATGGGGGACACGTACTTTAACATCTCGCCCGCCGTGACCGTTTCGGGAAGCGCCTCGCCGTCTTTTGAAAAAAGAGCGAAGAATGATTCTCTTTTTTTCTTTATAGTGCTGGGCTTTCCGGCAGCCTTTCTGTACTCGTTGTTTTTCTTTATATACTTGAAAGCCGAATAAGCGCCGAAGCCTATGCATGCCGCGGAGAGCACGAACCACGTTACCTTTTTGTCCGGATACTCAAACGCCGTAAGTACGAAAAGAGCGCACAGGAGCACCATGCTTATGCCCGTGAAGATCGGCATCGCTATATCCGGAGGCGCCGCAGGCTGCTCGTCGGCATAGCGCGTGTAAGCCGTCTCGAACGCGTCGCTTATGAGCGCTTCGGGAGATATGTTGTATCTTTCTGTATCTCTTATGTCTATCATTTATCCGTTGCTCCTTCGGGTGAAATACAGGCGCCATTATACAATAATTTATTTCTTTTTACAAGAAACTATGCTATACTGACATGAGTCGGCAGACCTGACGGTCGCGGCTGCATACGCCCTGCGGCACACAGCCGCGGAGCGATTTGCCGAAAGGCAGCAGATGAGGAAAGTCCGGGCTTCACAGGACAGGGTGCCGGTTAACGGCCGGTGGAGGCAACTCCAAGGAAAGTGCAACAGAAAATTACCGCCCGCATTTTACGGGTAAGGATGAAAAGGCGAGGTAAGAGCTCACCGGCGTCCGGGTGACCGGGCGGCCGTGTAAACCCCACCTGAAGCAACACCGCATATAGAGCGTTATGTTTGTCCGACAGCTCTGAAGGTGGCTTGAGCCGCACAGCAATGTGCGGCGTAGACAGATGACCGTCCACGACAGAACCCGGCTTACGGTCTGCCGATTTTTATTATTTAAGATAAATGAGGATTCTTTATGGAGCAGCGTAGCGGATATTACATAGGATATGACATAGGAGGCACCAAATGCGCTGTCACTCTCGGCCGGTATTCGGACGCCTCCGACAGCTTCACCGTTGAAGACAAAGTAAGGTTTGATACGAACCCGGGAGGGGATATACGGGATCCGTACGATGTACTGTCCGAGCTCGCACGCGGCGCCGAAAAGCTCCTTTCAGAGCATAATGCCGCGCCTCTGAGAATGGGCATAAGCTGCGGCGGCCCTCTCGATTCATCGAGGGGCGTCATAATGTCTCCGCCGAACCTCCCCGGGTGGGACAATGTGAATGCCGTTAAATATTTTACGGATATATTCGGCGTGCAGTGCGTGCTTCAGAACGATGCGAATGCCTGCGCGGTGGCCGAATGGAGATTCGGAGCCGGCAGGGGAACGAGGAACATGGTATTTTTTACGTTCGGCACGGGACTCGGAGCCGGGCTCATAATAGACGGAAAGCTGTATTCCGGCACATCCGACATGGCGGGCGAGGCGGGTCATGTGAGATGCTCCGGATTCGGACCGGTGGGCTACGGCAAGGCCGGCTCGTACGAAGGCTTCTGCAGCGGCGCGGGTATAGCCAAGATCGGTAAAATGCTCGGCCTGCCCGGCGACATGACCGCCCGCGATATAGCCGAAAGGGCGCGCGCGGGGGACGCCGTGTGCAGGGAAGTATACAGAGTGAGCGGCGAGAAGCTCGGATATCTGCTCAGCATCATCATAGACATATTGAACCCCGAGGCTGTAGTGATAGGCGGCGTGTTCGCGAGAAGCTCGGATCTGCTCCTGCCGCATGCCGAAAGTATAATAGAAAAGGAAACGCTTGAATACGCGAGAAAGGTGTGCAGGATACTGCCCGCGGGTCTGGGTGAGCTCACAGGCGACTATTCCGCGCTCTCGCTTGCCGTCTTTGCGTGAAATGTCTGTTCTGACAACGAAGGAAGGTTATAAGGGATCATGATAATTCAATACACCGGCATAAGGAAGATAAACGGACCTCTCATAGTCATGAGCGGCGTTGAGAATGTAGCCTACGACGAGCTTGTGGAGATACATCTGGGCGACGGTACGGTGCGCATGGGCAATGTCGTGGATATTGAAAAGGGAACTGCCGTGATACAGGTGTTCGAGGGAACGCGCGGCATGTCTCTGGGCTCCGAGGCCAGCACATTTCTCGGGCACCCCATGGAGCTCGGACTGTCCGAGGAGATACTCGGGCGCGTCTTTGACGGAGCGGGAAGGCCGGCGGACGGACTGGGCCCCGTATATTCAGAGGTAAAGAGAGATGTGAACGGGCTTCCCATAAATCCCATATCGAGAAAATATCCGAGGAACTACATCAGGACCGGAATATCGAGCATTGACGGACTGATAACGCTCATAAGAGGGCAGAAGCTGCCGGTATTTTCCGGAAACGGTATGCCGCACGACAAGCTGGCCGCTCAGATCGTGAAACAGGCCGGACTTTCAAACGGCGGCGATAAATTCGCAGTCGTTTTCGCCGCCATAGGCGTGAAACACGAGGTGGCGGAATTTTTCAGGAATTCGTTCGCCGACAGCGGCGTCCTGAGCAGAGTCGTCATGTATCTGAATCTCACGAACGATCCTGCGGTGGAACGTATCTTTACGCCGAGGTGCGCTCTCACTGCCGCCGAATATCTCGCTTTTGAAAAGGATTATCACGTGCTCGTGATACTGTCGGATATGACGGCTTACTGCGAAGCGCTCCGCGAGATATCGTCCTCCCGCGGTGAGATACCGAGCAGAAAGGGCTACCCCGGATACCTTTACAGCGATCTGGCGTCCCTTTACGAACGGGCGGGAATGCTGAAGGACAGACCCGGCTCCGTGACGCAGATACCCATACTCACCATGCCTAACGACGATATAAATCACCCCATACCGGATCTTACGGGATATATAACCGAGGGTCAGATAGTCCTCGACAGGACCCTGAACCAGAAGGGGATATATCCGCCCGTCAGCATTTTACCGTCGCTTTCGCGTCTCATGAAGGACGGGATAGGTAAGGATTATACGAGAGAGGATCACTCGGCGGTGGCGAACCAGCTTTTCTCGGCGTATTCGAAGGTACAGGAAATAAGAGCGCTGGCGTCCGTTATAGGAGAGGAGGACCTCAGCCCCGAGGACAGGAAATATATGGATTTCGGCAGGGAATTCGAAGACAGATTCCTTTCACAGTCGTACGACGACAACAGATCCATAGCGGAAACGCTGGATCTGGGCTGGAAGCTCCTTTCAATGCTCGGGAGAGATCAGCTTGACAGAATAGATCCGGAGTTGATAGATAAATATGGCACAGCATGTAACACCGACTAAAAGCAATCTCATAAATGCGAGAAACAGTCTCAGGATGGCGACGCAGGGCTACGATATGCTCGACCTTAAGCGCAGGCTCCTCATGCGTGAGCTTGCCGGATATACCGAAAAGGAAAAGCGTATCGAGGAGGAGCTCCGTACCGCTCTCGCAGAGGCGTACGATGTGCTGAAAGAGGCGAATGTACGCATGGGTCTTGAACGTGTGGGTGCGCTGGCAGCCAGCATACCCGAAATAAATGATATAGACATAAAGTTTTACAGCGTGATGGGCGTTGAGATCCCCATAGTGAGGCGGCTGTCCAAGCCTGAAAGAAAGCCGCACATGAGCCTGTACAAGACAGACCTTTCTCTTGACGAGGCGGCCTTCAGATTCAGCAGAGTGACGGAGCTGTGCATGAAATATGCCGAGGTGCTGAGCGCTGTCGAACGCCTCGGCAGGAGCATACGCAAGACCCGCACGCGCGCCAATGCTCTTAAAAATATAATGATACCGCGTTACACGAAGATGACGGCCGAAATATCGGAAGCGATAGAAGAAAAGGAGCGCGGGGAATTCTCCCGTCTTAAGGCCATCAAAAAGCTCGTGGAGAATAAGTAAAGACCGGCCGTTTACGGACAGGGTCCTTTTTGGTAGAATAACGGGAGCATGCGAGGAATATTTTACATGCGAGAATGCGAAAGGCTGCGGTACGAGTCATGGATACGATGATAGTTTTTATAAATATTTTCTTTATACCGATGATATCGGTTCATATTTACTGCAAAAGGAACAATGTCAGGCCGGTATTATCCGCCTCTTCTGTCGTGAGATACTGTATATTCACTGTGGCCGTGTTCCTGACGGCAAAGCTCGGGGCGGAATTCGTAAGTATATTTTACACTCTGGCGATACCTCCCGTGGACGCGTATTATACGATATTTGCGGTGCCCGCGGCTGTCATAGTCCCGTTTGCGGTTGAATTCTTCAGAAAATATTTACGTCCCCGCGTTAAGATAGAAAAAAACGAAGATGAGAAAGAATAACGGCGATAACGGCAATTATAAACATAAAAATATTCTGAGAACGGTTCTCCGCGCCGCCGCCGTCACGGCGGGAGGCGTACTCATAGCCTTGGCCGGAGCGGTATTTGCCGTTTCGAGATGGCTTGACAGAACGTACGACATGGATTTCAGCGCGCTCCTGCACACACTGATATCGCCTCTTAAAGGAACGAGCAGCAGCGTGATAAACGATATAATAGGCGAATGCGTGCCGGCGGCGCTCGTATGCCTTGCCGTATATGCCGCCGCCGTATTTGTATTTTACCAGAGACGGGTGACCGTGCGGCTTTCGGCGAATATTTTACGGAAGGAACGCTGTATTGACGCGCTGAAGCTGTCACGCAGGGTGCTGCCGCTCGTGTGCCTTGCCGTGTTCGTCATGTCGCTTTATAACTGCTATGACGTGCTCGGTATCGCGGAGTGGAGGGAAGCGCAGGGACAGCAGACCGAGATATATGAAGAACATTATACAGATCCGGCGGATGTGGAGATAACCGAAAGAGGTAAAACGAAGAATATCATTTACATATACGTGGAAAGTCTGGAAACAACGTACGCATCGAAGGCCGTGGGCGGATTCCAGCCCTCGGTGAATTTTATACCTTACGCCACCGAGCTCGCTCTTTCGGATGAAAACATCTCATTTTCGGAAAACGGCATGCTGGGAGGATTTTATACGACGCCCGGCTCCGACTGGACAATGGGAGGTATATTCTCTACCACAACGGGACTGCCCTTTGAATTTCCCACGGAGAGGAACAGCCTCGGGAAACACGAAAAGTTCGCATCGGGAGTCACTTCTCTCGGTCAGATATTACAGCAAAGGGGATATTATCAGGAATTTTTGTGCGGCTCCAAGTCTGAATTCGGAGGAAGAAGGGACTATTTCGAGCAGCACGGCGATTATGAGATATTCGACCACGCCACGGCTATCGAGAAGGGATACATAGCGCCGGACTATTACGTTTGGTGGGGATACGAGGACTACATACTCTACAAAATAGCTAAAGACGAGCTTTCGAGGATAGCCGAAACGGAGCAGCCGTTTAATTTTACTCTCCTTACAGTGGATCAGCACTCCGTCGGCGGCTGCGTATGCCCTCTGTGCGGCAGTGATTATGACGAAAAGCTTTCAAATGTGCTCCTGTGCGGCGACAGGCAGCTTTATGATTTCGTTAACTGGTGCAAGGAACAGGATTTTTACGAGGACACGATAATCGTAATAACGGGCGATCATCCGAGAATGGACACTATCCTTGTGGACGGCGCCGACAAAAGGCCTGTTTATAACTGCTTTATCAATACGGGACTCGAACCGGTGCAGCCCATGAGGAGCAGGACTTTCACGTCTCAGGACATATTTCCCACTGTGCTGTATGCGATGGGCTTTGATATAGAGGGCGACAGGCTGGGGCTGGGCACTAACCTTTTCTCGGACATGCCCACGCTCTCAGAGGAGCTCGGCATCGATTATTACCTGGGTGAGCTTGCCAAGAGCTCTCTGTATTATATACGCAGATTTTCATGACGGTAACTGCCTGTAAAGACGTGTCAGGTAGTCGTATATGTAATCCTGAAGAAGGGCGTGGGCACCGTCGAAGTCCTCCGGCTCGCCTGTGAGCTCGTTGTTTGATATGATGCGTATTCCTATCACGGGAACTTTGAAAATGTCGCATGTCTTATAGACGGCGGCGCTCTCCATATCCTCGCACAGCTCCCCGTACTTGGCATGGAGCTCGTCTATCGTGCCCGGACCCCTTGAATATATATCGCCCGACCCGAGCCTGCCGTGCAAGACCGTTCCGCGCGCCTCATCGAGAAGCTGCCTCGAGGCACAGAACGGTGAAATGTCATTTTCTCCCTCAAGCTCCCGCAGAGCGTCGTTTATGTATACTGCCGTATCGCCTATCACGATATCTCCCACGCGCATTTTTCGCGTGTGCCCGCCGGCGGTCCCCTGATTTATGATAAAGCGCGGGCTGTAATGGGCTATTCCGAGCTGCGTTGCTATGCACGCGTTCATGATGCCCATTCCCGTCCGTGAAATTATTATATCACTGCCCGTTTCGGGATGTGTTGTTTCGTAAAAATAATAACCGTTTAGGATATTTTCGTTGCCTCCGGGCATTTTACGTATGAGCGAACGTATTTCGGTATCGACTGCGCCCTGAACGATCACTCTGCATTTTGCGGATGTGTTATACATAAATACGGCTCCTTATGTCACTTTGATTCCGTAAGTTCTTGCTCTCATTATACACGAAAATACGAGGGCTTACAAGATCATAAAACTGTTCCGTGTTTCTGTTGACGGAAAACGGATTTGTTGCTATACTCAGGCTACTTATTTTTATGGGTTTTACCTGAAGGGAGTACGATCGATATGAGAAGAATGTCAGATTTCGGAAACGGTGTGCGCTTTATGAGTAGATTGTTCGCACTGTTTCTTATAGCTTCTCTGTGCATGGGCTTTGATATTTTCGCAGCGGGAGATACTGCGGAGGTCAGGCCGGACTCGTGGGCCGCAGTGGACGGTCTCGGAAGAACGGTAAGCACATATGACGATGTGGGAGAGACGCGGGACGGAAAATATGTAGGTATATTTTACTGGACGTGGCATTACGATTTTGCAAGGAGCACGCGCGCAAGGAACGTGACCGAGATAATAAACGAGCATCCGGAGGCGAGGAACGATTACAATCACTCCGCGTGGGGCAGAGGCACCGGCGGACAGTACTTCTTCTGGGACAAACCGATATTCGACTATTACATCAACACAGACGAATATGTGGTAAGAGAGCAGGCAGAGCTCCTGGCCGATGCCGGCGTAGATGTGATATTCTTTGACTGCACGAACGGAACATTCGTGTGGGAGCCCGCATACGAAACGGTATTCAAAGTATTCGAGGAAGCAAGAGCGCAGGGCGTGAAGACTCCGCAGATAGCGTTCATGATGAATTTCGGCGGAGCGCAGGACACGGCCACACAGCTCGAATACGTATACAAGGATATATATAAACCGGGAAGATATGAGGATCTGTGGTTTAAATGGGACGGAAAGCCCCTGGTGCTCGCAAGAAAGAAGAGCACTACATACGCGGGAGATATGTCTACGGAGCTTCGCAAATTCTTTACATTCAGATACTGCAACCCGAGCTATTATACGCAGGATCAGCCCATATCGCAGGGTCAGTGGGGATGGTGCTCCGTATATCCTCAGACTAAGTACGGAGTGAGAGACGACGGCTCGGTGGAACAGATGACCGTGAGCGTGGCGCAGAATGCCAGCGATAACGGCGGACCTATAGCAATGAACGACTACAGGGGCGGAGTATACGGAAGAGGTTATGCAAAAGGCGATTATTCATATACGTATACATATCAGGGACAGGAAATAAAGGTAGACAAGAATACGCAGGACGCGTATCTTTACGGGCTCAACTTCCAGCAGCAGTGGGATTACGCTATGTCGGTCGACCCGGATTTCATATTCATAACCGGATGGAACGAATGGGTGGCTATACGCCAGCAGTCATGGCAGGGCACGACAAACGCATTTGCGGATCAGTACAATGCCGAATTCAGCCGTGACGTGGAGCCGTCAGACGGCGTGCTCAAGGACTTTTTCTACTATCAGATGGTAGACAATATACGTAAATTCAAGGGCGTCGGCAAGAACCCGTATTCCGGAACGGATGCCGGAGTATATAAGACTATAGACATACACAGCAGCAGCGATCAGTGGGCCGATGTTGAGCTCCGGTACGACCATTATCAGAATAACACATGGGACAGAGATTCAAACGGCTGGCTCGGCATGAAGCGCATGACGTATTCCACGATGAGGAATGACTTTGTATCCTTCAAGGTGGCATACGACGATGAATATGTCTACTTCCTCGCAGAAACGGCGGACAACATAACGAGCTCTTCGGGAGTATCGTGGATGCACCTTTATATCGATACGGACCCCACGGGCATTTCACCGAACTGGGAGGGCTTTGAGTATGTTGTGAACAGGATACCGCTCACGACACCCGAATGGGCAGGATACTGTAAGGTGGACAGCTCAGCCGGAGGATGGAAGTTCAGAGAGGTGGGACGTGCGGAATATACCGTAAACGGAAAACGCATGCAGATCGCGATACCCAGAGCGATGTTGGGACTTGAGGATGTAAACGGCACCATGCCGGCATTCAACTTTAAGTGGTCGGATAACACGGTCGCTCCGGGCGCCACATCTGATTCCGGGAACATACTTGACTTCTACAAGTACGGAGACGTCGCTCCGGGAGGAAGATTTATGTTCACATTTGATCCTGCAGAATTCGGCACCAAGGGAGACGTGAACGCGGACGGCAGCATAAATGTTGCGGACGCAAGCCTTGTCATGCAGATACTGGCCGAATGGGATATGCCCGAAGGAACTGTCGTATCCAATGCGGATATAAACGGAAACGGCAAAGTGGACGTGCAGGACGCGACGCTCATACTGCAGCATATCGCAGGCTGGTTCGACGAATTCCCCGTGTAAAACAGCTTGACTGTCATACATTAAGTGTATAATATTGTACTGTCATAGACCAAGCATACAGAGGTATCGATATCACATGAAAAAGATCATAAGCATACTTATCGCGTTTTCCGTTTTTACGGCAATGTGCTCCGGAATGTTCGCATATGCGGCGGACGACGGAGAGCCCTTGCCGCATGCTCATATTGAAGACATAACGGCGCCTGCCTTTAATGTCAAAGCCACAGGTGTGGTGTCTCTCCCGGGCGGATATAAATACTATTCGGCAGTATTCACAAACCCGATATATGAAGCCGAAGCTTCAGAGCATGTGCCTGAGCCGGGCCTGCCCGTGCCTGCCGCATACTATGCCGCAGCCGGATCCTCAGAAGAGTACACAGAAGGGATCGAAGCCGCTGCAGACATAATGAGAGAGCACATGAAAAACAGGATAAGTACGTTTACAATAAACATGAGATCGTCTGTGTACCCGGATCCCGGTGAGCTTACGAGGATCGCGTCGGAAGCTTTCAGGCATACTGGAAATCCCAAAGAGGGAGATTATATCCGTTTTCAGCTTGACAACTGGTCCGCGCGGAATACATTTCACTATGACGGCGTGTATTATTATTCAAATATAACATTCAACGTTAACTATTTCACTGACGCTTCACAGGAGTCGGAGGTTGACAGTATCGTCGGGACGCTCGTTAAAGAGTTCTCAGCCCAAAAGACCGATCATGACAGGATAGCCGCCGCATATGAATACATATGCGACCATGTGGCATACGACTATGGCAATCTTTACAACGACAACTATATGCTTAAATATACCGCTTACGCTGCCTTGAAGAAGGGCACGTCCGTATGTCAGGGCTATTCTGTCCTACTCTACAGACTTGCTCTGGAGCTCGGCATTGATTCCAGAATAATAACGGGGATCGGAAACAACGGAAATCATGCGTGGAATATAATAAAATTAAAGGGTAAATATTATAACGCAGACTCAACATGGGACGAAACCAACAAGCCGTCGTATTATAGATATTTTCTTAAATGCGATGCAAATTTTACGGATCATCAAAGGGGAGAAGCTTATGACAGCAGTGAATTCCGCAAGGCTTACCCCATGGCGGACAGGGATTATGAGAATGTGTCCTGCGGCGGCGACCACAGCCCGGCGGCTCCCGTAGAAGAACATACAGTCAGAGCAACATGCACGACTGACGGCTCATACGAGGAGGTCATATACTGCTCTGTATGCGGCGAAGAGCTTCAGAGGAAGAAAGTGACCGTAAGTGCGACAGGTCATGTATGGAACGATTGGGTGATCGTAGAACCCGCCACAGAAGCATCGGACGGACTTAAGGAACGCGAATGCTCCGTATGCGGCACAAAAGAGACGCAGATGATACCTATGATCGGAAAGAGCGCCATAGGGGACGTGAACGCCGACGGCAGCATAAATGTTGCGGACGCGACCCTTATCATGCAGATATTGGCCGAATGGGATATGCCGGAAGGAATTGTCGTGCCCAACGCCGATCTGAACGGGAACGGCAAGACGGACGTGCAGGACGCGACGCTCATACTGCAGCATATCGCAGGCTGGTTCGACTGATTTTACATGTAATATAATCTAAAGATTCAAGGAGGACTTTATATGATGAATGATATACCATACGGAATAAGACGGGAAGAAATATACAAAGATACCGAACCCGACAACAGAGTGAGGAGATTCATGACTCCCCGCCGTGTAGTATGGAAAACCGACGGAGACAGGGCGAGGGTGTCCGGAGAAGATGCTCTTCTCAAGCCGCACATCAAACAGATACATTTTAACGTGCCCGAAACGTGCCTGCTCGAGAGCAAGGGCGAGAGCGCGGGCATTTTACTCGACTTCGGGGTGGAATTTCACGGATATGTGAAGCTTTACATACATTCGGTGACGCCTCAGCGCGTGCGTCTGAGAGTGCGTTTCGGAGAATCGGCTTCCGAGGCTATGGCAGAACTGGGAGGAGATAAAAATGCCACGAACGACCACATAAACAGAGATCAGGTCATAGACGTGGGCTTTCTCAGCATGCCGGAGATAGGGCCGAGCGGCTTCAGGTTCGTGAGGATAGATCTGCTCGACAAGGACGCTTCGATAACATTTCAGGCGGTACAGGGAATATTTGTATACAGGGATCTCGAATATAAGGGCTCGTTTGAATCGAACGACACGCTCTTGAATGAGATATGGAATACGGCCGCATACACGGTGCATCTGAATATGCAGGAATACGTTTGGGACGGTATAAAGAGGGACAGACTCGTGTGGATAGGCGACATACACCCCGAGACATCTACGATACAGGCGGTCTTCGGATACGATAAAAGCGTTGAGGACAGCCTTGACCTCGCAAGAAACGAATCTCCGATACCGAGCATGATGTGCGGAATGTCATCGTATTCGCTTTCATGGATAATAGTGCATTACGGATGGTATCTGCAGAACGGAAACAGAAGATATCTTGAAGAGCAAAAGGAATACCTCACCGCGCTCCTCAGATATTTTGCCGGCCGCATAAATGACGACGGCTCCGAAAATATGCCCGAGAACAGGTTCATAGACTGGCCTTCGAATGACAAGCCCGACGTGATACATGCGGGACTTCAGGGATATATGAGAATGGCTTTTACGGCGGGAGAATATCTGTGCAGAGAGCTGGGCGACAGCGAGACCGCCGACATATGCGCAGGTGCCGCGGCAAAGCTGCTGAGACACGTGCCCGATCACAAGGGGAGCAAGCAGGCGGCGGCGCTCCTCGCGCTTTCCGGGATAGAGGACGCGCGTAAAATGTCCGATGAAGTCATAAAGAAGGACGGCGGCAGGGGCTTCTCCACATTCATGGGATATTATATGCTGCGCGCTCTCGGAGAAGCGGATGAAGTGGCGTCGGCGATAGATATAATAAAGGAATACTGGGGCGCCATGCTTTCAAGGGGCGCGACCACATTCTGGGAGGATTTCAACCTCGACTGGCTCGAGGGCTCGGGACGTATAGACGAAATAACGCCGGAAGGCATGATTGACATACACGGCGACCACGGCGCATACTGTTATATCGGTTTCAGACACAGCCTGTGCCACGGCTGGGCGTCCGGACCGGCGGCGTTCCTGTCAGAATATGTGCTGGGAATAAGACCTGTGGCCCCGGGATGCGCTAAAGTACGCTTTGAGCCGCACCTCGGAGGTCTCGAATGGGTCAAAGGCACATATCCCACTCCCCACGGAATAATAAAGATCGAGCTCAGAAAAAAGCCGGACGGAGGCACAGAGAGTAAAATAGAACTGCCGGAAGGGGTTACAATTGCTTAAAGATCTGACAGGAAAGGAAAAAATCAAATATGTGATCCCCCGCGCCGTATGCGTGACTGCCGTGCTGGTGCTCATGTGCTTCATTTTCGGCAATTCAACGGATAATGCGGAGGAATCTTCGGACAAAAGCTCTTTTGTAACGGAAATATTGCAAAAGGCGGCGGATGTCGTGTCTCCGGGCACAACGGTGAATGAGAATTCAGTCCGCAAATGTGCCCATTTCATTGAATTTACCGCATTGGGAGCGCTCGCCATGCTGACGCTGAGGGTTTTTACGGAAAAATATATGACGCATATAACCGCACCTCTGTTCTATGTGCTCGCGGTCGCTGTCAGCGATGAATTCATTCAGATAAACAGCTCCGGAAGGGCGTCGGATGTCAGAGATGTGCTGATAGACTTCTCCGGCGCTCTTACGGGTACGTTATTGTGCCTGCTGTTCATCGTGCTTGTCGGATATATCGGCAAAAAGAGAAAAAAGAGTAATGCCTATGCGTGACGAACATAAGACCGGTAAGATAAAAACAAACGTTGAGGAAAAAAAGCACGGCGTAAAGCTGTTCAGATCCCGCTTTACGCCGGCGAAGCTGTATCTGTATATACTCGCTGTGCTCCTTACCGTTAAGATCGTATTTGACATACACGGCTTCGGAGATTTTGTGTCCAAAGCCGTATCATTCGTGATATCACTGTTCGGATACCTCATAATAGGCGTCGTGATAGCATATATACTCAACACATATACGCTTTTCTGGGAAAACAAAGTATTAAAAAAAGTCAATAAGAAGAGATTAAAGCGCGGGATAAGCATAGCCATAGCTTACGTAACGCTCATAGCGGTCATAGCTCTCCTCATTTTTGCGCTTGTCCCTACCGTTATAGATACGGTAAAGTCATTTTCGTCCGATATACCGCGGGCATTTCAGAAAATACTCGAATTTTACAATGATCTGGTAGAGAGGGACAGATTCAATCTGTCCGAGGAAGTGCGGAATACGATAAGGGACAACATAAGCGGGATGCAGGATACAGTCATGGCGTGGATCAATGCCGAGAACATAACGAATCTCGCCACGAGACTCTTCTCGACGACGATAAGCGGTATATTCAATGTTCTGATGGGGCTTATGGTGTCCGTATATATGCTCATAGAAAAAGACAAGACCGTAAATATGTTCAAGAGAGTAAATTATGCTCTTTTCTCAAAGACGCATGCGGATAACATACAGTGGGGAGCCTCGCAGTGCAACAGGATACTGAAACAATATTTTGCGGGCAAGCTCATACAGGCGCTCATAATACTCGTACTGTCATATGTTCTTTTCCTGATAGCGGGACTGAAATATGCGGTGATACTGGCAGTTGTGATGGCCGTTATGAACATGATACCGTACATAGGGCCGTGGATTGGAGGAGCGGCAGTTGTTTTCATGTCTCTTCCGCAGGGAGTATTTTACATATGCGCCGCGCTCATATGCATACTCATAGTTCAGGCTGCCGACAACCTGTTCATTTCACCTAAAATAGTGGGAGGACGTATGGGGATCAGTCCGCTGCTCGTGCTCGCCGGTCTGTGTATAGGGGGAGGTCTCTTCGGCCTGCCGGGAATGATAATGGGCGATGTGCTCGCCGCTGTTTTTAAGACACTTTTTTATGACCGTTATATCGGAAACAGATTGAAACGTAAAATGGAAAACGGAGTTTTGACAAAGGAGTTTGATAATGATGAAAATTAAAGTGTGCGCATTGTTTCTGTGTGCCGTATTGATCTTAGGCCCGGTGATGCCCGCATACGCGCAGGAGGGGTCCGGGCAGGCCGGGCAGGCCGATCAGACGCAGGCGGAGATAAAGCCCGATACGTGGGCGGCGGTAGACGGACTCGGAAGGACCGTGAACGGTTACGGCGATGTGGGAGATAAACGCGACGGTAAATATGTGGGTATATTTTACTGGACGTGGCACTATGAATTCGCAAAATCCACAAAGGCCATGAACGTGACCGAGATCATAAACGAGCACCCCGAGGCGAGGAATGACGTCGACAATGAGGCATGGGGTAAAGGAACTCTCGGGAAATATTTCTTCTGGGACAAGCCCATATTCAATTATTACATAAATACGGATGAGTACGTGATAAGAGAACATGCCGAGCTTTTGGCGGACGCCGGAGTGGATGTCATATTTTTCGACTGCACAAACGGAACATATCTGTGGGAGGACGCGTACAGGACGGTCTATAAGGTATTCGAACAGGCGCGGGCCGAGGGCGTGAATACCCCGAAGATAAGCTTCATAATGAATTTCGGAGGCGGCAAAGAGACCGCGACGCAGGTAAGAGAGGTATACAACGATATATTTAAAGACGGAAAATATCAGGATCTCTGGTTCATGTGGGAGGGCAAGCCGCTCATACTCGCGTATCCCGACTGCATATCGGAATACGACCTGCAGGGGCCTGAAATACTCGACTGCTTCACATTCAGATACTGCCATCCCAGCTATTATACGGATGATACTAAAATAGAAGACAGGACATGGGGCTGGTGCTCCGTGTACCCTCAGACAAAGTACGGCATACGCGAGGACGGCAGCGTCGAACAGATGACGGTGAACGTAGCTCAGAATGCCAGTGACAACGGCGGGCCGCTTGCCATGAACGACTACCGCGGAGGCGTTTACGGAAGAGGCTACGCAAAAGGCGATTACTCGTATTCATACGAATATCAGGGAAATCAGGTTACGATAAACAAGGACACAGAAAACGCTTATCTTTACGGACTCAATTTCCAGCAGCAGTGGGATTACGCTCTTTCCGTGGACCCCGATTTCATATTCATAACGGGATGGAATGAATGGGTGGCCATAAGACAGAAGGAGTGGGGCGGTTCCCCTAACGGATTCGCCGATCAGTATAACGCGGAGTTCAGCCGCGACGTAGAACCGTCGGACGGCATACTGAAGGATTATTTTTACTACCAGATGGTGAGCAATATACGCAAATTCAAAGGCGTTACCGCTCCCGACACGGCGGACAAAAACAGCGGTGCGTATAAGACGATAGACATAAACAGCACCGACGATCAGTGGGCGGACGTAAATCTTTCATACGCACATTATACGAACAACACGTGGGAAAGAAATTCCGCGAGCTGGAGAGGCATAAAGAAATATCAATATTCGACCATGAGGAACGATCTGGAGCTCTTCAAGGTGGCATATGACAACGAAAACGTATACTTCCTGGCACAGACGGCAGGCGACATAACGGATCCGTCAGGCCCGTCGTGGATGCACCTTTACATAGACACCGATCCCACGGGCAGCTCGCCCAACTGGGAGGGCTTTGAATACATAGTCAACCGCGTTTCTCCCTCGGGCGGCGAATGCTCCGTTGAAAGGTCGGACGGAGGATGGAATTTCATCGAAGCCGGCAAAGGTAAAATATCCGTGAGCGGAAACAGGCTGCAGCTCTCGATACCGAGAGAGACGCTCGGACTTACGGATAAGGACGGTAAAATACCCGCTTTCAATTTCAAGTGGACGGATAATACCATAGAGCCCGACACAACGGAGGATACGGGAAATATACTTGATTTCTACAAATACGGAGACGCGGCTCCCGGAGGAAGATTCATGTTCTCGTTCAATACAGAATACGTGGCGCCCCCGGATTCAGGATCCGGATTATTGGGACTGCCCTGGTACATATGGACCTGCATAGGCGTCGCTGCAGCCGCAGTGACAGCGGCAGTCGTGACAGTTGCGGTGCGCAGGGGCAAAAAAAGTGTTGCATGACCGTGAAATTGTGTGGTATAATCCACAATGCTTTTTTGCCGCAATGTGCGAAAAGCATATTCCGATTACTGTGAAAGAAGGTGACAGGGAATGAAAGAAGGAATTCATCCTAAGTTTGAAGAGACTACGGCGAAATGCGCTTGTGGGGAGACGTTTACGACTTATTCGACAAAGAAGAATATTTCTGTCGAAATTTGTTCAAAGTGCCATCCTTTCTACACAGGAAAGCAGAAGTTGGTAGATACCGGCGGACGTGTAGACAAGTTCAACAAGAGATACGGACTTTAAGCCGGTTGCAAAATATTCAGGCGCGGCATCGCATGGAAGCGGTGCCGGCCTGATGCGGTTTTTGTAGCTTGCTGATCAAACGGCAGGCTTTTTTATATATATTTGTTATGTACTATGGTCGTGTGGAGGTATTATCGATGGTTGCCAATAAGGAAGTAACGGGCACAAACTTATTAAAGCTCACATATACAGCAGACGCCGAGCAGGTAGAGAAGGGCTTGGCGTATTCATTTAACAAGAACAAAAAGCATTTTAATATACACGGTTTTCGTCCGGGACACGCTCCCCGTAAGCTCGTAGAGCAGTATTACGGAGAAGAAGTTCTTTTTGATGATGCGGCATCATATATTATCACGGATATGTATTACGCATCTATCCCGGAAATAGAAGCTGTGCCTGTTTCCGATCCTCAGAATGTCAATATAGTGAAGATGGATAAGAACGGCATGGAGTTTACGCTTGAGATATACACAAAGCCGGAAGTCAGGCTCGGACAGTATAAGGGTCTTGAGATAACGGACGTATCCGCGGAAGTGACGGATGAGGATATCGAGAATGCTCTTAAGAACGAAGCCGAGAAGAATTCACGCATGGTCACGGTCGAAGACAGGCCCGCGGAGAAGGACGATACGGTAAATATAGATTTCGAGGGCTTTACGGACGGAGTCGCATTCGAAGGCGGCAAAGGAACAAATTACAAGCTCAGGCTCGGCTCCGGGCAGTTCATACCGGGATTTGAAGATCAGCTCATAGGCGCAAATACGGGCGATGAGGTCACGGTCAATGTCAGATTCCCCGATGACTATCAGGAAGAATCGCTCAAAGGCAAGGATGCGGAATTTAAGGTAAAGGTAAATGAGATACAGAAGCAGGAGATACCCGAGATAAATGACGACTTTGCATCGGACGTGAGTGAATTCGACACTCTTGCCGAATATAAAGAGGATATCGCAAAGAAGCTTGCCGAAAGCAAGGCCAAGACCGCAAAGAGCGCCATGACCGAGGAGGCTCTTAAGAAGGCAATAGACAATGCGGAGACGGAAATACCCGACTGCATGATAGACCGTGAGGTAGACGACGAATATTTCAGGACCGAGAATCAGATGAAGTCGTACGGACTGACAATGGATGCGTATTGCGGATATATGGGCACGACTCCCGATAAGTTCCGCGAGAATATACGTCCTCAGGCGGCGCTCAATGTAAAGCGCGATCTCGTGCTGGAGGCGATAGCCGCAGAAGAAAATATGACCGTAACGGACGAAGAATTTGAAGAGGAATTCAAAAAAGCGGCCGAATATATGCATATCACAGTTGAAGAGGTCAAGGAACGCTTCGAAGACAGAAAAGAGATGCTCGCCGCGGACATAAAGCAGCACAAAGCCGTAGACCTCATACTCGAATCTGCCGTAAAGGTTCAGCCTGAAGAAAAAGCCGAGGCTGAAGCGGCCGAAACGGCGGATGATCCCGAAGCGGCGGATACTGCCGATAAGAAAGAAGAAAACGCGGAGGCTTGATCCGGCGGGAAGCGCTTCGTACACACCGATAATTTACACGCCGGAGAAACGGAGTTTGATCATGGCATTAGTACCTATAGTAATTGAACAGACATCAAGAGGCGAAAGATCGTATGATATTTATTCAAGACTTTTAAATGACCGTATAATAGTGCTCAGCGATGAGGTGAACGACGTTACGGCGAGTCTTGTGGTCGCGCAGCTTCTGTTTCTTGAATCGGAGAATCCCGACAAGGATATACAGCTGTATATAAACAGTCCGGGAGGATCGGTAACATCCGGAATGGCCATATATGACACGATGCAGTTCGTAAAGTGCGACGTATCCACGATATGTGTCGGAATGGCAGCGAGCATGGGAGCGTTCCTGCTGGCGGCAGGTACGAAGGGCAAGAGATTTTCACTTCCCAACAGTGAGATAATGATACACCAGCCCTTGGGAGGAGCCAAAGGGCAGGCCACCGACATTCAGATACAGGCCGAGCAGATACTCAAGATCAAAGATAAGCTGAACCGTATACTGAGCGAAAGAACGGGGCAGCCTCTTGAGAAGGTCATAGCCGATACGGAAAGAGATAACTACATGTCTGCTCAGGAAGCTCTTGAATACGGTCTTATAGATAAGATAATGGAGAAGAGAGCATAATTTAATATCGGAATAAAAGTAAGATCACACGTCGCAGATTATTTATAGCTGATATCTATATTTATTTGCGGCGAAGTCATTTGCGGATTTAAAAGGAGGCTGTTCAATGGCTAAAAACGATGACAAACAGGTGCGCTGCTCTTTCTGCGGAAAGAGAGAAGGTCAGGTGCGCAGACTTATAGCGGGGCCGGGTGTTTTTATATGCGACGAATGCATAGATCTGTGCTGCGATATTTTACATGATGATTATATTGAAACCGAAACTGACGGGATAGACGGCATATACGGTGACGGCGACACGTCCCTGCTCAAGCCCTCCGAAATAAAAAAAGCTCTGGACGAGTATGTGGTAGGTCAGGAGAGAGCAAAGAGGGCGCTGTCTGTTGCGGTATACAACCACTACAAAAGGATCGAAGACGGCAAGACGCTGTACACGGACGGAACGGGAGGAAGAGGAAGCAGATCGCAGAGTAAAGATGACAGCTCAGAAGGCGCATATGACGATGTGGAGCTCACCAAGAGCAACGTGCTGCTGATAGGACCTACCGGAGTGGGTAAGACATATCTTGCTCAGACTCTGGCACGCGTTCTGAACGTGCCTTTCGCGATAGCCGACGCCACATCTCTCACGGAGGCCGGCTATGTAGGCGAGGACGTTGAAAATATATTGCTGAGGCTCATACAGGCCGCCGATTTCGATATTGAAAAAGCGGAAAAAGGGATAATATTCATAGACGAAATAGATAAGATATCAAGAAAAGGCGACAACCCGTCCATAACGCGCGATGTGAGCGGAGAGGGCGTGCAGCAGGCGCTCCTTAAGATACTTGAGGGCACCGTTGCAGCCGTGCCGCCTCAGGGAGGCCGAAAGCATCCCCATCAGGAATTTATAAATATTGACACTACGAACATACTGTTCATATGTTCGGGAGCATTTGACGGACTTCCGAAGATAATAGAAAGCAGGATAGGCAAGAACACGATAGGCTTTACGGGCAGCATACACAGCAGCGAGAGCCTCGACACGGGTGAGATGCTCGCCAAGGTCGAGCCGCGGGATCTCCTTAAATTCGGACTGATACCGGAATTTATAGGAAGAGTGCCGCTCATAGTGACGCTCGACTCATTGAATGCCGATATGCTCCGTGAAATATTGCTCACTCCGAAAAATGCGCTCATAAAGCAGTATCAGAAGCTTTTATCATTTGACGACGTTGAGCTGGAATTCGAGGATGAAGCCGTTGATGCCATAACCGAGATAGCCATTGCCCGTAAGACCGGTGCCAGAGGACTCCGCGCCATACTCGAAGCGGCAATGCTGGACGTTATGTACGACATACCCTCAAAGGACGATGTCCTTAAATGCATAATAACCGCGGATACGATAAGAAACGGTGCGGCTCCCACGCTCGTATACAAAAAAACGGACAAAAAGAAGAATGCATCAGGCGGCAAACGGGCCAAGAGCAAAACGGAGACCGGCGATAAGCAGGTAGCGGCGGGCGCGGAGAATGTAAGCGTGGAGACAGATTGAACATGTTAAAAATACTGCAGAGTATAATACTCGGATTAGTGCAGGGACTTACGGAGTTCCTGCCTGTGAGCAGCTCCGGTCATCTCATAGTATTCAAGAAGCTGTTCGGTATAGATCAGGAACAGTTCGGGCTTACATTTGACATAGCATTGCACTTTGCGACGCTCATAGCGGTATTTATAGTTTTTCGGTCGGATATATATGCAATACTCAGGAAGCCTGTTCAGAAGCTGACCGGGCTCCTCATCGTTGCCACAGTGCCGGCGGTGATAGCAGGCTTGTTTTTAGACGACTTCATTGAAGGCATTTCACAGAGCGGCGGCTTCCTCGGAATAGCGTTCCTCATCACGGCGGCGGTGCTTTTCTTCTCTCAGAGAGCAAAGAAAAGAGCAAAGACAATAGAGAATATGTCATATGCCGACGCAGCGGTGATAGGTATAGCACAGGGGATCGCCGTAATGCCGGGTATCTCACGTTCGGGAAGCACTGCGGGCGCAGGACTTTCTCTCGGCATGGAGAAGGAGGATTCTCTCAGGTTTGCTTTTCTCATGTCGATACCCGTGATATTCGGGTCTGCGGTGCTCGGCGTAAAGGATATGATATCGGAGCCCGCCTCAGTGGAGTGGGGGCTTGTGCTCGCAGGTATGGCGGCAGCGGGCATATCGGGATATTTTGCGGTCAGGTTCATGCTCGGCTTCTTCAAAAAAAGAAGTCTGAATGTTTTTGCGGCGTATACCGGCCTGCTCGGCATGGCGATACTGGCGGATCAGCTCATATTCCGCAGATTTTTTGACATATTTCTGGTGTTCGGAAGCAATGGATAAGTCGGGAAAGATTTTAACACTCGGAATAGAATCAAGCTGTGATGAAACATCGGCATCTGTTGTCGCAAACGGCAGAGAGGTGCTTTCAAACATCATATCGTCACAGATAGAGATACATAAGGCGTTCGGAGGCGTAGTGCCCGAAATAGCTTCAAGGAAGCATGTGGAGGTCATTACGGATGTGATAGATTCCGCTGTTAAGGAAGCGGGTGTGTCGCTGCATGACATAGACAGGATAGGAGTCACATTCGGCCCCGGCCTTATAGGCGCGCTCCTCGTGGGTGTGTCCGCGGCAAAGACAATGGCCTCCGTTCTTTCAATACCGCTCGTTCCCGTACACCATATTGAAGGGCACATATGCGCCAACTTCATAGAACACCCGGAGCTGGAGCCTCCCTTTGTATGCCTTGTGGCATCGGGAGGACACAGCCATATAGTCGACTGCAGGGATTACGGCGATTTTGTGATAATGGGGCGCACGCGCGACGACGCGGCGGGAGAGGCGTTCGATAAGATATCGCGCGCTCTCGGGTTGGGATACCCGGGAGGGCCCGTTATAGACAGACTCGCAAAAAGCGGAGATCCGGAAGCGATAAGATTCCCCGAGGTGCATTTCAGCGACAGTCTTGATTTCAGCTTCAGCGGGGTCAAGACCGCGGTACTGAATTACATAAACAGCGAGAAGGCAAAGGGCCGCGATATCAATAAGGCGGACGTGTGCGCTTCTTTTCAGAAGGCGGTAGTCGATATACTCGTTGAAAATCTCATGAAGGCAAATGATATCACAGGTTACGGTAAAATATGTATCGCAGGCGGCGTGGCGGCAAATTCCTGCCTGCGCGCCGCCGCCTGCGACGCGGCAGATAAGGCAGGCGCAAAGTTCTTCAGGCCTTCACCCGTGCTGTGCACGGACAACGGCGCAATGACAGCGTGCGCTGCGCATTATGCAGCGCCTGTGCGCAGCGCCGGTCCGGATCTTAACGCTTATTCAAACGTGAGTATCGAAAATATCAACGGATTCTTTGACAAAACGCACGATGATTGATATGAGCTCCCGGTTGCCGGGGCGCTCCGAAGTAAATGTATATGTGCCTCCGAGCACAGTCACGGTATGACCGCTCTCTGTGCGGCTCCAAAGAGCATCGGCGGCCTTTCTTATTGATTTTTCGATATTTTCGGGCGTGGTGGAATATTCTTTTGCAAGGGGTATATATACGAGCTTCGTAACGAGCGAGACAGAATCGGGATCCGCGAGCGCCGTTTCAACGGCGCTCCTCAGATACGAAAAGCCTTTATAGTCCGGCGTGAAGCCGAGCTGCATCATCGCTTTAGTTATAATATATTTAAGAGCGTCCATGATCTTACAGCCTGATGCGGAACAAACGGAAGCAGTGGGGAGACATTTTACAGGAGATGCGCTTACTGTCTGCGTCATATGTATAATCATGCGCTTCCTCATATATCCTCGCGCCGTCCGAGACGATGCACGAAACCTCCCTGCCCTCGGAAAGATCCACGGTGATGTCCGTCTCCGCGGGCTTCATATTCGTTATGAGAACGCCGCACTCGCCGTTTTCGTTTGCCGCGGCTACGGCTTCCGTTTCAGTATGAGGAGCCGCGTCGGAAACGCATGTGCACGAAACCTGCGTGCCCAGCTTATATATCTCATTGAAAGCCTTGAATGCGTAATATGCCCTGAAGACGGTCTTGTGAAGAGGATCGAAGAGGCCGCCGTAGGAGCTGTTAACCTGTGCGTCGTAATACATGAGCTTGTCGATCGGCGTGTCCTGCATAGCGCACATCATGCCTAAAATGTGCGCGGCGTCCTCCTGAGTGCCGCGCAGGGACGGCCCCATATTCCATTCGTTCAGAATATTTTCGGTATCGGTAAAGCCGTAAGAGTCCAGCTCCTTCCTGGCGTACTCGGCATAAGATATATTCTTTTCGATACCGAGATAGCTGTGCCACGAGAAGAAGTCGAGGGGACTCCTGTGCCCGGGCGACGTTATGTACTCCATAAAATCGCGGAAGAATTCCAGAAAATATTCCACCCTGTGGGACGAATTGGCGTCCGCCGAGAAAGCAGAATCGGAAATGGCATAGAAGCCGCAGCTTGCATATCCGCCTATTTTAATGTCGGGGAAACAGGATTTAAGATGATTGGAAGCCGTCTCGTAAAGACGGAAGAATTGCTCCTTAGTGCCCTTCCACATGGGATTGTCGGCGATCTCGGGCTCGTTGTCGGGCTCATTCCATATCTCCCAGTATTTAATGCCGTACCTGAACCCGTTTGCCCAGCCCTCATTGTAGTGGCGTATGATACCCTCGCATATGCGCGCCCACTTGAGCTCGTCCTCGGGCGGGAAAATGCGGTACGCCTTGATCCTGTGCTCGCACTCTATGGACGCCCCGAGCCTGTAAAACGGCTTTACGTTCTGCTTGTCAAGCTCTGAAAGGAGCCAGTCCGTGAACGCAAAATCGTATGACGCGGGATCCGAAGGGTCGGCGCTCATATCGCGGAAAATATTCGCGATGTCCACAAAACATCCGCCGCCGTACGTTCCTCCGGTGTCGTGGAGCCTCGAATACGGTATGCCCGCCTCGCCCAGATAGTGAAAAAGCCTGTTGCTCACACCGAGGAGAGGCGCGTTCCCCACGCCGTGCATGGGCTTTATGATGCCCTTTTTATCCGTAAAATCTATTTTATAAGCCGTCATAGAGTCACCCTCGTCTGCATATCATGAGTCTTACAAGATGATACCACAAAAAAGTATATAATGGAATAATTCGCGCAATGCGGCTTGATATTTTGTAAAATGTATTGTATAGTATATATATCAAAAAACGGAGGCGGTTAACATGATAAAAGTATTTTACGGCAAAAAGGGCATGGGAAAGACCAAACAGATGCTCGAGAATGCCAACAGCATAGTGAACACGAGCAACGGAAACGTTGTTTATATCGATGACAGCAGCGAGCTCAGCGTAAAGCTTTCACATAAAATACGTTTTGTAAATATACTTGATTACCCTGTATTCGGTTCGGAAGCATTCCTCGGATTCATATGCGGAGTCGCTTCGCAGAATTACGACATTGAGACCATATTCATAGACGGACTTACGTATATAATACATCAGGATGCCGATTCTCTCAGAGCATTTTTCGAGGGACTTGAGAAGATAGCGGATAAGAACAATGTGCGCTTTTTCATAAGCATAAACGGAGATGAGAACGCGATTCCCGAATTTATACAGAAATACGTATAACACGTATAATCGGCGGCACCATGCGTCAGATCGGGATCCATTTATTGCACAGCAATACAGAATATGATTTAGAATATACCTACCTCGCAGAAGAATCGCTCATACAGAGCGGAACGCTCGTGCGGGGTAGTTTTGCATCCGTACCTTTCGGCATGAGAAAGAAGACCGAAACAGGCGTCGTATGGTCGATAGGAGAGGAATATACGGGCGGCACAACGTATGAATTAAAAGAGATCAAGTCGGTGAGCGGCATACGTCCGCCCCTCGAAGATCATGAGATAAAGCTCGCCGAGCGCATGAGCGAAATGTATTTCTGCTCGATAGGCGAATGCGTAAAATGCATGGTGCCGCCGGAGGCGCCCGGCGGCCGCAGCGTTAAATATGTTTCGCTGCCCGACGGCTTTGATGAGGCAGATGGTCAGGAGGCAATTTCAAAGCTCCGCAATATAGATCAGATACGCATAATAGAAATGCTGAGAAAGGGCCCCGCCCCTGCGGCGCAGCTCGCCCGCGATGCGGGCTGCAGTCTGTCGGTCATAAACACGCTTGAGAAAAAGGGCCTCGTAAACGTATACAAAGCCTCGCAGGCGCGGACAGATCCGGAAAGGCGTGCGGGCGCGCCTGCGCTTCCCACGTATGACAGACATGAGCTTAACGAAGAACAGAAAAGAGCATACGATCTTATAACGGGACTCATACATAAAAGGAAATTTTCCGAATGCCTCGTGCACGGCGTTACGGGCAGCGGCAAGACGGAGCTCTACATGCAGCTCATAGCAGATACAGTGGAAAACGGCGGCAATGCAGTGATGCTGGTGCCCGAGATAGCGCTCACGCCGCAGATGACGGCGCATTTCACACACAGATTCGGGGACCGCGTCGCAGTGCTCCACAGCAGGATGAATGACAGAGAAAGGCGCCGGCAGTGGGATAAGATCAAAAACGGCGACGTGTCGGTGGCGATAGGCGCAAGATCGGCGGTATTCGCCCCGTTTGAAGATCTGAGACTCATAATACTGGACGAGGAGCATGAGCCGTCTTACAGGTCCGAGGACCGGCCGCCCAGATATCACGCGGCCGAAATAGCGGAAGAAATAGGTAAAATAAGAGACGCCGTGATCGTATACGGCTCCGCAACGCCGAGGGTCGAGACATATTACCGCGCGGCAAAGGGCAGCATATATTACGTGCCCCTTACAAAAAGAGCGGGCAGAGCCGCGCTCCCCGAGATCGTCACGGAGGACATGCGGGAGGCAAGGATAAACGGAGAGATATACGGAAGCGGCATATTCAGCGCGAGAATGGTGCGGGAGCTTACAGAAAACTACGAAAAAGGCAGGCAGGCGATGCTCTTTGTGCACAGACGGGGGTATGCGCGCCGGATGCTGTGCACAAAATGCGGCGCCGTCATGAAATGCGGCGGATGCAATCTGCCTATGACATATCATGAAAAGGGAAACAGGCTGATATGCCATCACTGCGGCCGCACGGTGCCGGCTCCCGAGACATGCCCCGCCTGCGGGAGCGGGGACTTTGACAAAAAAGGAGCCGGCACGCAGAAGGCGGCCGAGGAGCTTCAGAAGCTCTTCCCGAACGCTGCCGTACTGCGCATGGACACGGATACGACATCGGGTGAAGGCGGCCACGGCAAAATACTTGCCGCCTTCGCATCGGGCGAAGGCGAATTCCTCGTAGGAACGCAGATGATAGCAAAAGGGCACGATTTCCCGAATGTGACTCTTGTGGGTATAATATCGGCCGACAGCCTCATAAACATGCCGGACTATAAAGCGGAGGAACGCGCTTTTGAGCTCCTCACACAGATGTCGGGAAGAGCCGGCCGCGGAAACGACGCGGGCAAAGTGATAATACAGGCCTACAACATGGATGATTACGCCATAACGGCCTCCGTACACAACAGCTACGCGGAATTTTACAGAAACGAGATAGAAGTGAGGAAGGCCCTGTCTTATCCGCCCTTTTCCGCTCTGTGCATATTGAAATTCGCCGGCGAGAACGACAAAGAGGTATACAGCACGGCGGCGGACGCGTGCGCAGGCATGAAAAAGGCCGCATCCGATTACATGCGAAGCGGCGTCGGCGCAGGCGGCGGCGTCGGCATAGGCGGCTGCTGCCCCGAGATACTGGGCCCCGCGCGCTCCGAGATACCGAAAGTAAACAACAGATACAGGTGGGTGATAACCCTGAAGGCCGCAGACAGAAGATCTCTCACGGATTTTTTGTCTTACTGGACAAATAATGGTAAAATGTTAAAGAAGATCAGAAAGAACGCTTCGCTGTCCGTGATATTTGACGGCAGATGATGAACGCACGGCGCATATTTTACAACGGGAGGACAGTAAATATGGCAATAAGGAACATACGCAAAGAAGGAGACGACATACTCCGCATGAAATGCAAGGACGTGGCGGAGGTGACGGACAGCACAAGACGCCTTATAGACGACATGTTCGAGACCATGAAAACGACGGCGTGGGACTGGCGGCTCCGCAGATAGGCATACTCCGGCGCATAATAGTCGCGGATGACAGAGAGAACATGAAGCTCGCGCTCATAAATCCCGTTTTCACACGTCAGGAGGGCGAGCAGATATCAAACGAAGGCTGCCTCAGCCTGCCGGGTTACAGGGGCACGGTAAAGAGGCCCATGAGCGTGACCGTGGAAGCCCTCGACATGAACGGGAACAAAATAAAAGTTGATGCGGAAGGCTTTCAGGCGGTAGTGCTCTGCCATGAGATAGATCATCTGTCCGGCATACTTTACAAAGACAAAGCCGAAACATTTGAGAAGACAGAGGAAGACGCTCAATGATACAGACCCTGCGCATAATATTCATGGGCACTCCCGAATTTGCGGTGCCTTGCCTCGAGGCCCTCATAAAAGATAAAGAACACTGCAGTGTAGTATGCGTTGTGACGAAGCCCGACATGCCCAAGGGCAGGAACTACAAAATGACGCCGCCGCCGGTTAAAGAAACCGCACTTGCGGCGGGCATACCCGTTTTACAGCCTCAGAAGGTGAGAACGGAGGAGTTCGCGGAGAGCCTCAGGAGCTTCGCACCGGATCTGTTCGTGACGGCCGCATACGGAAGGATACTCACGCAGGCAGTGCTCTCGGTGCCGAAATACGGATGCATAAACGTACACGCGAGCCTCCTACCCAAATACAGAGGCGCCGCCCCCATATGGCACGCAGTCATAAACGGCGAGAAGGAAACGGGCATAACCACAATGATGACGGATGCCGGAATGGACACGGGGGACATTTTACTCGCGGACAGATGCGAGATAGGCGAGAACATGACTATGGGAGAGCTTCACGACGTGCTCGCCGAAATGGGGCCCGTAACGCTCATGAAAACGCTGGAGGCGCTCAGAAACGGCACGCTGAAACGCACGCCGCAGGACGGGAGCAGGGCGACGTACGCGCCCATGGTAGACAGGGAAACGGGCAGGATAGACTGGAGCAGGAGCGCGCGCGAAATACACGACCTTGTAAGAGGAATGAATCCTTTCCCGGGATGCTTCGCCTTTGACTCAAAAGGGGGGCGCGTAAAAATATGGCGCACATATATCGAAAACGACGACTGTGTTAATGACGGCAGACCCGGACGCGTGACGGGAGCGTCGGCGGACGGGATACTGGTGGCGGCGGGAAAAGGGATTTTACGCATAACCGAGATACAGGGGGAGTCTTCGAGGAGAATGACGGCGGGAGAGTATATAAATGGACACGAAGTCACGGAATTTGCTTGACTGCGGCAAGACGGACCTTGAAGAGCTGTGCGTGTCGCTGGGACAGCCGAGATTCAGAGGAGCCCAGCTCATGCAGTGGCTTTACAGGGGCGCGGATTTCGACGAAATGACGAATATCCCCGAAAAACTCCGCGAAACACTCAAAGAAAGCTATGTAAGCGGAAGACTCGGGATACGGAGAAAGCTCACATCGTCTGACGGAACGGTAAAATATCTTTTCGGGCTCGGCGACGGAAATTACGTAGAGAGCGTGATGATGAAATATAAATACGGATATTCGGCTTGTATATCGACGCAGGCGGGCTGTAAGATGGGATGCTCCTTCTGCGCGTCCACGCAGGCCGGATTCGTAAGGAACCTCACCTCGGGTGAAATGCTCGGGCAGATAATAACCGCCGCCCGGGACTCGGGCGTGCGCGTGGGGCACGTCGTCATGATGGGCATAGGGGAACCTCTGGACAATTATGAGAACGTCATCGCTTTCATGAAGGCGGCGCAGAGCGAAGAAGGACTCGGCATAAGCTTCAGGAACATGTCGCTTTCCACATGCGGGCTGGCAGACGGCATCATAAGGCTGGCGGGAGAAGGGATCCCCGTGACTCTGTGCATATCGCTGCATTCGCCGTTTGACGCGCAGAGGTCGGAAATGATGCCCGTAAACAGGAAATACCCACTTGACAAATTGTCGGATGCGTGTAATATTTATACTCTGAATACAGGTAGGCGGATAACTTATGAATATGCGCTCATTGACGGCGTAAACGATTCTGACAGACATGCCGCCGGACTTGTATCCCTGCTCAAGGGCAGATCATGCCATGTAAATCTCATACCCGTGAACAAAGTGGCGGGTACCGGATACAGGAAGGCTTCGGACAGGAGAACTGAGGCCTTCAGACAGATACTCGAAAAGGGCGGAATAAACGCAACGGTGCGTCGTACGCTCGGACAGGATATAGACGCCGCGTGCGGACAGCTGAGACGCGAAGAACACAGTAAAGTATGAAGTATAGAGCTGTGATCGGGGGCATTTGTATATGAAATTCAGTGCAAAGAGCGACAGGGGACGTGTAAGAAAAATAAATCAGGACAGCTTCGGATATCATGTCGGGGACGACGGAACATGTTTTCTTATTGTCGCGGACGGCATGGGCGGTCATAACGCGGGTGAGATCGCCAGCGCCGTGGCCGTAAACACATTCATAACGGGATCCCGGTCAGAAAACGCGGCCGAAGCTTCATTTTGTGCTTCCGATTTCATAAAGACCGCCATGAAGAGCGCCAACGACACCATAATATATAAAGCAAACGCCGATCCGTCGAATGCGGGTATGGGCACTACGGCGGTCACGGCCATAATAGGATCTGACAGGCTCACTGTCGGAAATATTGGCGACAGCCGCGCGTATATGATATCGGGCGGCGGCATAAGACAGATAACGACAGACCATTCCTATGTGGAGATGCTGCTCGAAGCGGGCAGCATAAGCCCGGATGAGGCCAGGGTCCACCCGCGCAGGAATGAGATAACGCGCGCTCTCGGAGTCGTGAATTACGAAGGACCGGACATATTTGTCACAGAATACTCCGGGGGAGACGTTCTCGTACTCTGCTCCGACGGGCTGAATAAGATGATAAGCGACGATGCGCTGTGCGGGATCGTGCTGGAAGCGCGCGGGGCGGATGGAGAAATAAGTCCCGATGAAATATGCACGCGCCTTATAGACGCTGCGAATGAGAGCGGCGGGACAGACAACATAACGGTCATAGCCGCCGTGCTTTGACAGACAGGAAGGATTTTAACCGAAATGAGCGAGCTTACAGAGGGCACCGTACTTAACGGCCGATATAAAATATGCGTGAAGATAGGTGAGGGCGGCATGTCCTTCGTTTACAGAGCGGAGGACATGCAGACCGGAGATACCGTGGCGGTAAAGGTGCTCAAAGAAGAATTCAGCTATGACAGCGAATTCATAAACAGATTCAGAAACGAAGCCGCGGCAGCGCAGAAGCTCGATCATCCCAATATCGTTGCCATATACGATCTTAAGAACGACGGCGACATACAGTATATAGTAATGGAATACATCGACGGTCTTACTCTTGACAAGCTCATCAAAGCCAAGAAGAAGATACCGTGGAGGAATACCCTTAAGATAACGGCGCAGATACTCTCCGCCGTAGAACACGCGCACAGTCACAACATAATACACAGGGACATAAAGCCTCTCAACATAATGATAACGGATGAAGGCGTCGTTAAGCTCACCGACTTTGGCATAGCGCGCGTAGTCTCCTCCGCCACGAAATCGGCGGCAAATGACAGCGCGGGCTCCGTTCATTATCTTTCACCCGAGCAGATACGCGGCGGCTTTGTAGATGAGCGCTCCGACATATATTCGATAGGCATAACGATGTACGAGATGATAACCGGCAGCGTTCCCTATGACGGAGACACACATGTTTCGATCGCACTCAAGCACATAGACGGAAAGATCGTGCCTCCCTGCGAGGTGGATCCCACTGTTCCTTACGGCGTGAGCGACCTTATAGTCACCGCCACGCGCAAGGAAACGAATATGCGTTTTCAGTCTGCGGGTGAAATGTACGATCAGCTCGTAAAGGTATCCAAAAATCCGTATGTTTCCTTCCTGTCGGAATATGAAAACTATTCCGCGCAGGATATCGAGGAGGATACGGGCCTCAGCGACGAGAGCGGAGATATGATACGCGAGGATAACGAAAAAAAAGAAAAAGGCAATATGGCCGTGAATGTTGTATTGCAGACGGTTACGTACCTTGCGGCGGTCATATTCTCGATACTCGTACTTATGTTTCTCGTGTCGCAGAGCAAGCTCATAAGAAGCAGCTTCGTAAATTATACGGTAGTCAAATATAAAATAGGCGATTACAAGGGAATGCAGGCGTCGTCCGTGTTTGACGCCATGGCCGGTACCGACATAAAGATAGAGCAGGAAACGGTAGTGACGGAGGATTATCCGGCGGGATACGTGCTCGAACAGTCGGTGAAGCCGGGCGAATACGTTGAGAAGGAAGACACGATAAGGATATCGGTGTCCACGCATGAAGGAGCGATAATACTCGACGATTTTACGAATCAGTCATTCAAGGTAGTGGAGACACAGCTCAAGAATCAGGACATAAAGGTCGTGACCAAGGAGGTCTACAGCTCCAAATACGGCAACGGCAAGATAGTACGCACATCGCCGGGAGCGGGCTCCATGCTTGAAAAGGGCGACGAAGTGACGATATATTACAGTCAGGGTAATCTTTATAAAAAAACGGTAGTGCCTAATGTGGTGGGAATGACTCTTGAGGCCGCCAGACAGGAGCTGTCCAAGGTAAACGTTGGGCTGGAGGTAGGACTCATATATCCGTCGCCGTCCGCGCCCGTGGACGGTCTGATAGTGACGCCTATGCCTTCGCCCGGCGCCACAGTGAGCCCCACGCCGTCACAGACGCCTACTGCCGAGCCTTCCGCCACCCCGGAGCCGACGCTCGCTCCTACTGAGGAGCCTTCCGACAGCCCCGATCCGGATGCGACCGGCGAGGCGGACGGATCAGCCGATCCGGACGTGACTCCCGATAACGAAAACGGCGATGACGAGGGTACGCCTGCGGAAGAAACGCCTACAGAGATGCCGACTCCTACCGAGACGCCCACTCCCACACAGACGCCTACGCCGACGCCCACACCCACTCCCACGGTGCAGTATGCATCTGACAAGGTGGTTTCGCAGTATCCGGTGGCGGGCACTGAGATAATGCCGGGTGAAAAGGTAAATCTGTTCTTCTATGACGTGAGCAAGATCACTCCGAGAAAGAAGCTCACATTCGGATTCCCCGGAACGGATCAGATCAAGGGCGCCGCGTGCTATCTGCGCATAGAAGCACAGATGACGGACTTCTACAATCCCGCGGAGATCGTATATATGGATCCCGCCGTTCCCGTAAATAAATTCCCCGTAGAGTTCGACGTGCCCATGTCCCTTAACGGGGCCCCCACGAAGGTATTTATATATATAGGCGAGCAGGGCGGAACACCGAAGCTTTACAAGACGATGAACGTGTATGGCTGACGGCGTGATACTGAAGGGCGTAGGAGGCCTGTACAGCGTAAGACTTTTTGATACGGGTGATATCTATAAATGTACCGCAAGGGGTATTTTCCGCAAAGACTCCACAAAGCCGCTGATAGGGGATCACGTCACGCTCTGTGAAATGAATGAAGAACATAAGACCGCCGCGATAGCGCGTATCGCTCCGAGAAGGAGCGTCCTGCGCCGTCCGGCGGTCGCAAATATAGATAAGATATTATTTGCCGCCGCGTCGGAAAATCCGAAGCCCGATCTTATGCTGCTGGACAAGATGATCATATCGGCGGAAATAA